>JALULU010000403.1 GCA_027040585.1 Acidobacteriota bacterium
AGACTACCCAGATTGAGTTATTAAAAGATTATCTGGAAAAGAAGGGGTTTAAAGTATTAATTACTAAAGAGCCCGGTGGAAGTGATCTTGGAGAACACATTGAAAAGGTTTTTAAAAGTAAACATTTTTCAATTTCTTCAATGTGTGAACTTTTATTAATGTATGCTGATAGGTTGTATCATATTGAAAATGTCATACTTCCACACATTAGAAATGGATACATTGTTATAAGTGATAGGTTTCAGGATTCAACGGTTGCATACCAGGGATATGGTGGAGGGATTTCAATTGATGTGATAAAAGATGTTGCAGCTAATTGTGGGATATTGTTAAAACCGGATATAACTTTTTTACTTGATTTGCCAATTGAAGTTGCTTTTTCAAGAATTAGACAAGGGGATAGGATGGAATCTAAGGGGATGGAATTTTACAAGAAAGTGAGAGAGGGATATAGCGAGATAGCCCAACAGGAGGCGGATAGGATTTTTAAAATAGACAGTAGCAGGGATAAATATCTTGTCCATAAAGATATTGTCGCTATTTTAGAGAGACAAATTTAAAATGAATTTTGATTTTTTAGGAAATGAGCGAATAGTTAAATATTTTGATGGATTGTTGAAAAGGGGCAATTTTCCGCCATCTTTTTTATTTTCAGGTAGAGAAGGAATTGGGAAGTTCTATCTTGCCAAATCTGTGGTAAAAGCATTAAATTGCCTTAATAAGGATGGTAAAGGACTTTCTTTTTGCGGTACCTGTAAAAATTGTAGGAGAATTGAAGAGGAAAGTTTTGTGGATTTTATTGTTATTAGGCCAGAAGGAAATTTTATAAAACTTGACCAGATAAAAGATGTAATTGCCAAAACTAATTTTACTCCATTTGAATCTGATAAAAAAATTTTTGTTATAGACGATGCCGATAGAATGAATAAGGAATCGGCGAACAGTTTACTAAAAACTTTGGAAGAGCCACCTGCTGATGTTACTTTCTTCTTAATAACTTCTAAACTTAATAAAATTTTACCTACAATAAAATCGAGATGTCAGATTTTTGAGTTTTCATCTTTAAACAATGAAGATGTTGCTAAATTTTTATCCAGCACAAAAAAAATTCCATATGAAAATGCACTCTCACTTGCATACTTTTTTGATGGGAGTATAGGTAAAGCTTTGAATTTTGATGTAAAAGAAATTAAAGGCTTTCAAAATAAAGTCTTGACTTTTTTTATGGAATCTCTTGATAATAATTCACCACAGAATTTTTTAATGGAATTGATAGATGAATTAAATTCCAATAAGATGTCTGT
>JALULU010000404.1 GCA_027040585.1 Acidobacteriota bacterium
AGCAATTTTTTCAGAAACAGGATAGGGGGTACATTCATCAAAACTCATCACAATATCTGACCCAAGATTTTTTTGTATTTCCATTGATTTTTCAGGAGAAATAAAATGACTGCTACCGTCAATGTGAGATTTAAAGTGCACTCCATTTTCATCTATTTTTCTCAGATCTCTATGGCTAAAGACTTGAAACCCTCCACTATCTGTTAAAATAGCACCATTCCAGGAAATAAATTTATGAAGTCCTCCAATTTCAGCAATCAAATCATCTCCAGGCCTTAAATAAAGGTGATAGGTATTTGACAAAATAATCTTTGTCCCAAGTTCCTCAAGAAATTCAAAGGGCAAAGCTTTTACAGTTCCTGCTGTCCCAACAGGCATAAATACAGGAGTTTCAATAGTACCATGCTCTGTTAATATTTCACCAACTCTCGCCTTACATTCTGAAGATTTATACAAAACTTTAAAAAAACTCATACGCTATGTTTAATTTCCTTAAGTTTTTCAATACCACTATCAAGTGGATTACCAACAGGATATTTACCATCAAAACAGGCCTTACAAAAATCCCCAATATTTCCCACAAGCTTTTTAAAATCCTCTATCCTAAAATATTTTAAAGAGTCCGCTTCAATATATTTTTCAATGTCCCCAATCTCCATTCTATTTGCAATTAACTCTTCAAAGGTGGGGGTATCTATACCAAAATAACAAGGAAATTTCACAGGTGGAGAACCAATTCTTATGTGAATTTCCTTCGCTCCAGCACCTCTTATCATCCTCACAATTTTTCTAAGTGTTGTTCCTCTAACAATAGAATCATCAACAAGCACAACATTTTTACCCATAAAAAAATCTTTTAGGGGATTAAATTTTTGTTTTACCGATTCATCCCTAAAGCTCTGGACTGGTTTAATAAAAGTCCTACCAACATAGTGATTTCTTATAAGCCCCATTTCAAAGGGGGTATTACTTCCTTCAGCATATCCTTGAGCAATAAAATTTGAAGAGTCAGGTACAGGGACCACACAATCGGGTTTAAAATCATCATAAGATGCAAGGATTCTCCCAATTCTCTTTCTAAATTTATATACATATTCTCCAAAAATAAATGAATCAGGACGGGCAAAATATATCATCTCAAAAATACAGTGGGCAAAGTGTCCTCTCCCTTTCCTCAAATTCTTAACATCTGTATTGATAAATTCAACACCATCTTTATCAACAATTACAATTTCAGCAGGTTTAATCTCTCTAACCTCTTTTGCCCTTAATATATCCATTGCACAGGTCTCTGAGGTTATTGCATAACCATTTTTAATCTTTCCAAAAAACATAGGTCTAAAACCAAAAGGATCTCTAAAACCAATTAGCATTTTGGGTGTAAGAAACACCGTAGAATAAGCGCCCTGAAAAATAGTAAATATTTCAGAAATTGCTCGTATAACATCCTTCTTAGCTTCTTCAATTCTATGCACTAAAAATTTACCAATAAGTTCTCCGTCGTTTTTTGTTGAAAGATGCACCCCAAGTTTCTCCATCTCATTTCTCAAAGTATGATAATTTATTAGGTCTCCATTGCTTGATACAGAATAAATTGGACCCTTCAAAGTTTCAATTAAATGAGGTTGAGAATTTTCAAGGGTTGCTCCACCTTGGGTTGGATATCTCACATGTCCTATGGCAACATTTGAGCGAAAGTCTTTTAAAAGTTCTGGGTGAAGAACCTCTTTCACAAGTCCCATCCCCTTATGTAAAAATATCCTCCCATCCTTAACGTAAGACACGCCACAACTTTCCTGTCCCCTATGCTGCTCCGAAAAGAGTGCAAGAGAAACAATATCAGGAGCGTTTTCTCCATCTTTTAAATAAATTCCAGCTATTCCACACATATTTTTTCCCAGACCTCCAAAATTTCAGAAAGTATGTAATTTGAAATTAAAAAACCTTCAGAAGTAAAACTTAACATTTCATTATCTTTCTTTAGGAGTTTTTCTTCAATAAAAAAATTTATCTTATCATTTAAAATCTTATAAAAATCAAGGCCAAATTTTTTCCTCATCTCAACTATGCTAATACCTTTAACCTTCCTCATACCCATCATAAAATATTCAAAAATTTCATCTTTTAGAGAAAGCTTTTCAATATTTGAAAAGTCATATCCTTTCTCATAAATATTTTTTAAATATTTTCTTATGTTTGAAGAGTTTGAAAATTTATAAGGTGATAAAAATGAATGTGCAGAGTTTCCAAACCCAACGTAATTTTCCCTATTCCAATATTTTAAATTGTGTTTTGACTGGTAATTTTCTTTAGCAAAATTAGAAATCTCATACCTCATAAATCCCAAATTTTCTACGTATTGAGACACAAAATCAAAAATTTCTAAAACCTCATTTTCCTCAGGTAATTTAATCCTTTCCTTTTTTAAATCCCAAAATAGTTTGGTTCTCTCGTGAACCTCAAGCATATAAAACGACAGATGTTTTAAATTTAAATCAGAAATTTTACTTATATTATTTTTCCAGATAAATAAAGAATCTCCCGGTAAACCTATTATAAAATCAAAGTTAAAGGAAATAGTATCCCCCAACTTATTGATAATTTTAAACAAATAGTTAAGATTAAATTCAATTCGGCCACACTTTTTTAAAATATTTTTAGATAAACTTTGAATACCAATACTTACCCTATTTACTCCTAAATCTAATATTCCCTTTAAAAAATCTTCGCTTATATCTTCTGGATTAACTTCAATTGTGAATTCACAAGTTTTATTGACACTAAATTTTTTAAATATATTATCTACCAAATTTTTCAAATATGTTTTTTTAACAGAAGATGGAGTGCCACCACCAATATATATGCTATCCACAACAAAATTTTCTAAAAAATGGGAAACGTTTTGAATCTCCTTATTTAAAGCTAAAAAATATTCCTCCACAGGAAACTTTAAAGGATAGGTAATAAAATTACAATAGGTACACTTACTTCTACAAAAAGGTATATTCATGTATATCCCGAGATTATCCATTATCAAACAATAAAAAGAAGAAAATCTAACATTGATTTTAACAAAAAATAAAAATTTTTATAAAAAAATATTGACAGGTTAGATAAGCCTAACTAAAATTTTCATCCTTAACTTTTTTAGGTTAACAAAAAAATGTTTAGAAAAACTGTATTTGTTGTAATTTCAATTGCAATTTTTAGTCTGAATATAAAATCTCAAAATAAAGAAGTTAAAACAAACCCAATTAAAAAATATTTCAAATTTACTGGAGATATCACATATTTTTCCCAATCTTGTTTAAATTTGGAGAAAAATTTTAAAAACTCTTTCTCTTCTGACATAGAAATTGAAGGCAAAATACCTAAAAAAAATTTTTTATTTTATATTCATCTGGAAAATGGCCGAGGAAAAGGTCTTGAAAATATCAATGAAATGGTTTCATTTAGTGTAAATGAAGATTTAATGGATACAAATTACAATGTGAAGATAACCGAACTATATTTAGAAAAAGACTTCTCCCAAAAATTTTCTATTAAATTCGGAAAATTAGATCCCACACTTTATATTGATGAAAATGCTTTTGCAAATGATGAAACAACCCAATTTTTTTCAACAGTATTTAAATACAATCCAACAATTGACCTACCAGAACATAGCATAGGCGGAAATTTAAATCTGTCAATTTCAAAAGATATAAATCTAAGCACAACATTTTTGAGTGTTGAAAATACAAACAACAAGAGGTTTAATACCCATTTTTACTCCATAGAATTTATAAAATCCTTTAAAAATTTAAATTTAAGGACTTATTTGTGGGAAAATGATGGAATAGAAGTAAAAAATAAAACCTCAAAGGGTACAGGCACAAACTTTGATTTGAATTTAGGAAAGTTGGGGTTCTTTTTTAGATATGGTAAAAATTTTAATACAACTAATTTAATGTCAAATTTCATAAGCGGCGGAATAAATTTAAATGGCAAATTGTGGAGTAGAAAAGGAGACGAAATTGGTGTTGGATTTGGAAATTGTTACGTAAGAAATAAAACCTCTGAAAAAATATTTGAGGTCTATTATAAATTAAGGATAAAAGATAATCTCTATATTTCATATGACAATCAATTTATATTTAATCCAATAAAAAAGGATAGAGATAGACTTTTCATATCAGGATTTAGGACATACATTTCTTTTTAAATTAAATAAAAAAAGGTGCCAGGCAAAAAAAATACTCCGTGATTTATATTACAAAAATAATTGTTATTAAAATATAATTTAAATTTTCCCTAATTTAAGGTATAATTTCCTGTATGACAAATCAAGGAAGGTATAAAATTATGAGTGAAACCCTACCTTATAATTCCATAGGTGAAATGTTTGTAAAACAGGTTGAAAAATTTCCTAAAAAGCCAGCCTTAATGTATAAAGAGGGCGGTAAATATAAGCCGATCACCTATGAAGAATATTTCACATTATCATTAAAAGTAGCAAGAGGACTTAAAAAAAGAGGAGTGGTGAAAGGAGATAGGGTATCTATACTTGCTGAAAACAGCCACAACTGGGTAATTACAGATATGGCCTGCCAACTACTTGGGGCAGTTTCAGTACCCATATATGCCACCAACACACCTGAACAGATAGAATTTATTTTAAACAACTGCGAAGCAAAAGGAATTGCTGTTTCAACATTGCAACAGTACAATAAACTTTTAGAAATTAAAGATAAATTAAAACATATTGAATTTGTATTTTCATTTGAAGTATTTGAAGGTAATAAAGACCTTCCCGTATTAAACATTTCCCAATTTGGGGAATATTCTTCAGATATTTCTGAAAAAGAAAAAGAAGAAATTTTAAAAGCAACTAAAGATGTGAAATTGGAAGATCTTGCAACTATTATTTACACATCAGGCACAACAGGAATACCAAAAGGTGTAATGCTAACACATTCAAATTTATTGTGGGATGCATATTTAGGTATCAAAAAGGCTGGTTTTGTCAAAGAAAATGACGTCTTTCTAAGCTTTTTACCACTAAGCCACAGTCTTGAAAGGACAGCAGGATATTACATTGCAATTATGTCTGGAGTTACAATTGCATATGCGGAAAGCATTGAAAAGGTTCCTGAAAATGTAAAAGAGGTAAGGCCAACAGCAATGGTTTCAGTACCGAGATTATTTGAAAAAGTATACCATAGAGTTTTTGAAGATGTTCACAATATGAGTTATTTCAAGAAAAATTTATTTCACAAAGCAATCAATGTTGGGCGAAGATATGTTTATAAAAAATATATTGAAAAAAAATCTCCTGGATTTGACGGAATTTTATGGAAAATATATAACAAGTTAGTTTTTAATAAAATTAAAGAAAGTCTTGGCGGTAGGATCAGGTTTTTCATATCTGGTGGCGCCCCTCTTGGGGTAGAAGTCAATGAATTTTTCTGGTCAATAGGTTTACCTATTTTTGAAGGATATGGGCTCACTGAAACAAGTCCAGCCATATGTTTAAATACAATAGATAAAATAAAATTTGGTTCTGTTGGAACACTTTTTGAAATGACAGAGGCAAAATTAGAAGATGATGGCGAACTGCTTGTCAAGGGCCCAATGATTATGAAAGGCTACTATAAGGCTCCAGAAGAGACGAAAAAGGTTTTAAAA
>JALULU010000405.1 GCA_027040585.1 Acidobacteriota bacterium
GAGTAAATTTGCAAAAAGTTGATAATTATTATTAATAATATGAGATTTGCTTAAGATTTTAAGAAGAGCCTACCCATATAAGCGATTTATAAGGGTAGTTATCTCACAGTCTCGCAATTTGGGAGCCAGGAAAATTTTGTTACAAAGTAACTCATTGGTTTTTCAAAAATTTCACTTTTGAAATCTAAAACATTTGATGCTTGAACGGTTATTTCTATTGTGTTAATTGATGTCCATTTAATAGTATATTTTTTTAATCCTTTCAGCCATAAAAATCTATTTTGTTTATTTAATTTGTTTTTATTTCTAGTGATGTAAAACTCATAGTAAAACCCTACTGTTGACCCAGATTTAACTCCAGTTTTAATAATTACGATAGACGCTTTTTTATCTTTAGAGTTAATAATTTCTAAAATCTTATAAGGGTAATTAACATTTTTATTATCATTATTTAAATTACAACCTGATAGTAATAAGATTGAAAATATTAATATTAAAATCTTATTTACCATACCAATTCCTATAATATTCAATACCTGCCTCTATCATTTCCTGATCTTGTGGGTCATCTCCATAAGGGGATGACCAACCATAAGGCGTTCCCCACTCTGGATTAGAAGTTCCAGCCTTAGTTTGTGCCCATGCCGCACCCCTTAACAATACCGCATCATCAATATCCAATGCAGTTCCAACAGCACCATACATAAAATTACCATAATCTTGGTAAACTGCACCTGCTTGTTTTAAATCTAATAAAGACTTATTTTTTGTAAACTTATATAATAACATCAATCTTTGAGCAAGAGGTAGGCTCCTCATTTTCTCAAAAGCACTTATAATCTTATCAGGATTCATTTTAACTAATTTTTCTCTTGCTTGTTTAACCCATTCATTGTTAAACAAATGCACAAACGCCGCACTCATAGCTCCATTGGCAAACTTTCCACCGCCAAGTTTGGCGAATGTTCCACCTATTATTGCCATTATAGCGGTTCTGCCAGGCATTCCGCCAAAGCCTCTTGTGCCTACATCAAATGCACTACCTAAACCACTAAATAAGCCAGCTCTAAACGAACCACCTCTAAAGTAGTTTATTATACCAGAACTTAAGCCATGAAGCAAGGTTTTTATTACTGTTATTTTACTTAATCCTGTTTTTAATAAACTTGCCATGTGTGCAACTTTGCTTCCAACTCCTGCTAATTTGCCTGCTAGCTCTGCCCCGGTAAATGCTGCAAAGGCTCCTACTGCTCCCCATATGGCACCGGCTAGCCCTCCTTTGAGCGAGCCGGTCATTATCA
>JALULU010000406.1 GCA_027040585.1 Acidobacteriota bacterium
ATATAAAATATTACAAAAGCAATTCGGATAAAATAAAAAACGAGATAAGCAAACTTCAAATCCAAAGAGAGAGAATGGAGTTTCTTAACAATAAAAACAATAAAATTAAAAAGATAGATTTAGCAGTAAAAGAAAAAACTGACAGTTATCAGAAGTTTTTACAAAAGTTAACTATATCTTTATTTTTTGAATTTTCAGATGCACTTGCTAGAAAAGACAAAAAAGCTTTTTCGATAGAAAAGAAAATCTTAAAAATAGTTAATAAACTAAGATTTTCTAGTGCTATCGATTCAGCAATCGACCCCCTCCTTAATACTATGGAAAAACATTTTCTAGGTACTATAAATGTTATAACAAGCTCCACCATGCATGAATTTCAAAGTATATTAACTACATTTTGGCGGATTGCTACCAAACCCTATTTTCAGATAAATGGAAGCCCTGTTAGCATAGTCAAATTGGCAATTTCAATTTTTATATTTATATTGGGATTTTTTATTGGAGGATTTTACAGAGTAAATATAAAAAAAGTTACCCAAAATATCAGCTCTATAAACTCTACAACTAGAAATATTTTTTCAAATTTGGGTTATTATGCGATTATAATTATCGCTTTTATCCTCGCTCTAAATGTGTTGGGAATCAATCTCTCATCTATCGGATTGGTTGCCGGCGCACTCTCTGTCGGTATTGGTTTCGGACTGCAAAATATCGTTTCAAATTTTATATCCGGCATTATACTGATGTTTGAAAGGAGTATAAAAATTGGAGATTATATTGAACTTTCAAACGAACTAAGAGGACATGTGACGGGGATTCATATGCGTTCAACCACAATTAACACAAATTCAAATATAGATGTGATTGTTCCAAATCAAAATTTCATACAAAATAATGTTATAAATTGGACTATGAATGATGAAATCAGGCGTTTTCAAATCCCTTTTGGTGTTGCTTATGGCACAAAGCCGGAAAAAGTCATAGATGTCATCAAAGCAGCTTTAAAAAAGAGTGGCTTTAAAGACATAGTGGAAACTCCTGCAAGACACTCAAGAATCATAATGGTAAATATGGGAAACAGTAGTGTAGATTTTGAACTCTTTGTATGGCTAAAGGGAGGTGAAATACTATATCCGAAAAGAACAATATCAAGATTTTTAATCTTAGTTTACAATGCATTGTATGAAAATAATATTGAGATTCCATTTCCGCAACAAGATTTGCATATCAGAAGCATAGATGAAAATGTGCAATTTTCACTAAAAGAAAAGTAAAAATAACACCGTCAAAAATC
>JALULU010000407.1 GCA_027040585.1 Acidobacteriota bacterium
TGGAATTAAAGAAGGTGTTTAACCATGAGTTGGTTGGTGTTATCTATATGAAACAACCCCAGACCATCTATGCAAAGGTGGAAAACAGTCATGGATTAATAAGAGATTCTATCCAAAATTCCATTGTTCAGATTGCCCAGGTTTTTGATAAGGATTTTGATGGTGTTGAGATTTTTCAAAATCTTTCAAATAGATTAAAAGAGTCTTTAAAATTAAGAGATGATTTAAAATCATTAATTTCCTTTGTAAAAAATTTCCAGGTGGATATTGATAAAAAAGATGTAACTACGTTAATTGAAAAATTAGCTGAATTCAGGGATATTTCGCTTAAGTACTTGATGTACAGAGATTGGGATGATTTTGAAAGATTTATGGAGGAGGTTATAATAACCTCTGGCGCATCTGGATTAAAAGATGTACTTCATAGATTTGAAGTCTATCTTGAGGCGCTTTTAGGTGAGGTTAATAAAAGAGCTGTGCTTCAAAATTATAAGGATAAAAAAGGTTCTGAGGATGAGTCAGATCTCCTTGATACACAAGGTTAAACTTACCTATATTTTTTAAGAAACTTTTCTACAGATTGAGGAAAAATTCCCCATTTTTCTAAAATAAAACTCTAAAAAATTGGCATCTGTTTTGCTCTAAATTTGTGTGAAATTTAAATAAGGGAGGTGAAAAAATGACAAGACTAACAAGATATGATCCATTTATGAAATTACAAAAAGATCTGGATAAACTTTTTAGATTGCCTTTTGATTTGCCAAATCTTTTAGAGGGAGAAGGTGAAGATCTCGGTGTTTCTGAATGGTATCCAAGAATGGATGTGGTTGAAAAGGACAAAGAGATACTTGTGAAAATGGATTTACCGGGAATGGAAGAGAAAAACATTAATATCTCTGTAGAGGGAAACATCCTTACCATTTCTGGTGAAAGGAAAATGGAAAAGAAAGAAGAAAGGGAAAATTATCACAGAATTGAAAGGTTATATGGGGAATTTTCAAGGAGTTTGACACTTCCAAACAGTGTTGAAGTGGACAAAATCAATGCTAAATATAAAAATGGAGTACTTGAGGTAAGTCTTCCAAAGAAAGAAGAGGCTAAACCGAAAAAAATTTCAATTAAAGTTGAGAAATAAAGGGGAGTTACCTCCCCTTTTTTTTATGTATAAGGAGTTAAAATATGAAGCAGAAAGATGAAAGAAAAGAGAAGAGAGTCACCAAAAAGGAATTAGAGGAAAAGATAAAAAAACTGGAAAATGAAGTAAAAGAAAAGAATGAACTTTATCTTCGTGCTCTCGCTGATTATGACAATTTGAGAAAAAGAATGGAAAATGAAATTAACGGAAAAGTTAAAGAGGGAAAAACAGGTTTAATAAATGATTTGATTACTGTTGTTGACAGTATGGAACATGGATTGAAACATATGGGGGAAGTTAAAGGTTGTGATGAAATAAAAGAAGGAGTTGAGGCAATTTTTTCACAAATGGTTAATCTTCTTGAAAAACATGGTGTAAAAAGATTAGAGGTTAAAAGGGGAGATGACTTTGATCCAAACCACTGTGAAGCAATTGGTTTTTTAGAGGATAATTCCTTGGAGGAAAATAAAATAGCCCGTGTTTATCAGCAGGGCTATATGATAGATGGGAAACTTTTACGGCCTGCAAAGGTGTTAGTTTCTAAAAAGAATTAAAGGGAGGATATATGAATATTGAAAAAATGACACAAAAAGTTAGAGAGGCGATTGGCCAGGCACAGGCAATTGCTGTTAAAAGGGGACATCAATATATAGATAATGAACATCTTGTACTTGCTCTTTTGAGCCAAGAAGATGGGATAGTGCCGAGAATTTTTGCAAAAATGGGAGTTCCGGTACCTGAATTTAGAGAAAGAGTTGAACAGGAATTGAATAAAATTCCATCCGTGAGTGGAAGTGGAGTAGCCACGGAAAGTATATATATTTCTGGAGCGTTAAACAGAGTTCTAATTCAGGCAGAAGAAATAGCAAAGGGGATGAAGGATGAATTTTTGAGTGCTGAACACATTTTGCTTGCAATTTCAAAAGATAGTGGGAATTTTCCAGTATCAAAACTATTTAAAGAATTTGGGATAAATGAAAAAAATATTCAAGTTGCCTTAAAAGACATTAGGGGCTCTCAGAGGATTACTTCTGAAAATCCTGAAGAGACCTATGAAGTACTTGAAAAATATGGAAGAGATTTGGTAAAGGAGTCGGCCAAGGGGAAACTTGACCCTGTTATTGGTAGAGATCATGAGATAAGAAGAATAATAAGAATTCTTTCAAGAAAGACTAAAAATAATCCTGTGTTAATTGGAGAACCAGGTGTAGGTAAAACGGCTATAGTTGAAGGACTTGCACAGAGAATTTTCAAAGGGGATGTTCCTGAAAGTTTAAAGGATAAGACTATTTTTGCCCTTGATATGGGGGCTTTAATTGCTGGTGCAAAATATAGAGGAGAATTTGAGGAAAGACTTAAAGCGGTTTTAAAGGAAATTGAGGAATCAAATGGGAGAATAATTTTATTCATAGATGAAATTCACAATATAGTTGGAGCAGGTAGAACTGAGGGTTCAATGGATGCTGGAAATCTTTTAAAGCCAATGCTTGCAAGGGGAGAACTTCACTGTATAGGTGCAACAACCTATGATGAATATAGAAAATATATTGAAAAAGATCCAGCACTTGAAAGACGTTTTCAACCTGTTTATGTGGATGAACCAACTTTAGAGGACACCATTTCAATTTTAAGGGGGCTTAAGGAAAGATTTGAACTGCACCATGGTGTGAGAATAGCAGATGGCGCAATAGTGGCTGCTGCTACGCTTTCTCACAGATATATATCAGATAGATTTTTGCCAGATAAGGCAATAGATTTAATTGATGAAGCGGCGGCAATGATAAGAACAGAGATTGATAGTATGCCCTCGGAACTTGATGAAATACTTAGAAAAATAATGCAACTTGAAATTGAAAAAGAAGCATTGAAAAAGGAAAAAGATAAAGCCTCTAAGGAGAGGCTTGAAAATATAAAAAGAGAATTGGCAGAACTTAAATCAAAAGCAGATGTACTTAAAGCAAAATGGCAGGAAGAAAAAGAAGAAATCCAGAAGGTGAGGAAGTTAAGGGAAGAAATTGAAAAAACAAAACATGAAATTGAGATTGCAGAGAGAAATTATGACTTAAATAAGGCAGCTGAGCTAAAATTTGGAAAGCTGCAATCCCTTGAAAAAGAACTTGAAGCCCTTCAAGAGGAACTTTCTAAAAAGGGTGGTAAAAGATTATTAAGAGAAGAAGTCACTGAAGAAGAAATAGCTGAAATAGTTGCAAAGTGGACTGGAATACCTGTCTCAAGACTTATGGAAGGAGAAAAGGAAAAATTACTTAAGTTAGGGGAAATACTTCACAGGAGAGTTGTTGGACAGGATGAAGCTGTAAATGCAGTTGTGGATTCAGTGCTAAGGGCAAGGGCGGGACTTAAGGATCCAAGGAGACCTATTGGTTCTTTTATATTCCTTGGCCCAACAGGAGTTGGAAAGACAGAGCTTGCAAAATCACTTGCTGAAGCTCTTTTTGATACTGAAGAGAATTTAATTAGAATAGACATGTCTGAATATATGGAAAAGCACAGCGTCTCAAGACTTATAGGAGCTCCTCCGGGTTATGTGGGATATGAAGAAGGGGGACAGCTTACTGAGGCTGTTAGAAGAAAGCCCTATTCTGTTATCCTTTTTGATGAGATTGAAAAGGCACATCCAGAGGTTTTTAACACTCTACTTCAGTTGTTAGATGATGGAAGGCTAACAGATAGTAAAGGCAGAACTGTTGATTTTAGAAATTGTGTGATTATTATGACCTCAAATATAGGTTCAAATTTTTTGATTGAAGGAATAGATGATAAGGGCGAGATAAAAAAATATGTCAGGGATAAAGTGTTTGAGGAATTGAGAAGGGGTTTCAAGCCAGAATTTTTAAACAGAATAGATGAAATAGTACTTTTTAAACCACTTACGCTTGGTGATATGGTCAAAATTGCGGAACTTAGAATTAAAGAAGTTGCAAAAAGATTAAGGGACAAATTTATAACCCTTGAAACAACACAGGAGGCAAAAGAATTTATAGCAAAAGCTGGATATGATCCTGTTTATGGTGCAAGGCCACTTAACAGATACATTCAGAAAAATATTGAAGTTCCAATTGCAAGGATGATAATAGGTGGAGAAATAGTTGAAAATCAAAGAGTTGTGGTTAAAGTTGAAGGGGATAGATTAAAGTTTGAGGTTGAAAAATAAACCTTAAAAATGTTAAATTGCCCCCTTAAATGGGGGCTTTTTTTATGATGGTTACTGATTTTTTTGAAAATAATAGAAAACCTCTCTTTCTTGCACCAATGGCAGAGCTTACCCACTATCCTTTTAGAAAACTTCTTGAGGAGATTGGGGGCGTTGATGTTTTCTATACGGAAATGCTTTCATCTGAACAGATAGTATTTCAAGGTGTAGAAAAATCTATTTTTTTAAAGGGAATTGAATGTGAAAGGGGAAATCCCCTTGTTTTTCAATTGTTGGGTAATGATGTTGAAGTTTTAAAGAAGGCTTCTAAAATTTTAATTTCAATTGGCGCAGATGGGATAGATTTAAATCTTGGGTGTTCAGCGCCTTTTGTCTATAAAAGTGGTAAAGGAAGTGGTCTTTTAAATGACAGGGAAAATCTAAAAAGAATTTTATGTGGGTTAAGGGATACCATAAAAGATGTCCCCTTTAGCGTAAAAATGAGGATTGGGATATCTCCCGATAGAGATGAGTTTTTGGATTTAATTGGGGACATTGTTAAATGTGGTGTGGATTACGTAGTTTTACATCCAAGACTTGTAAA
Organism: Acidobacteriota bacterium; assembly: GCA_027040585.1. Lineage (GTDB taxonomy): Bacteria > Acidobacteriota > JAAYUB01 > JAAYUB01 > JAMOQF01 > JAMOQF01. The sequence continues at coordinate 4,891 of JALULU010000407.1, forward strand.
TGAGAAATTTAGGAGAAAGGCGAGATGGGAATATATTGAATTTATAAAAAAGGAATATAATGTAATTGTTGTTGGAAATGGTGATATTACAGATTGGAAAATGGGGGTTAATAAGTTGAATAATAAATATGTCGATGGAATAATGATTGGTAGGGAGGCTCTTTCAAATCCATGGATATTTAGAGAGATAATATTTGGTAAAAATTTAGAAAAAAATTATAGAGATTTTCTCTTAGAATTTATTGAATATGTGAGAAAATATTTACCTGAGGAAATTCAGTTAAAAAGGGTAAAACTCTTTGTAAAGTGGTTTACAAAAGAAATTTTGTTCGGCCATTATTTGTGGAAAGAAATTAACAAATGTGATAATTTAATGGGTGTAGAAAAAATAATTTTGGATTTTTTCAAAAGTTAAAAATATTTGAATAATAAATTAATTAGCTGGTTTTTTAATGGTTAAAGAGAAAGAAGCACTGTTAAGTAGAGTTGTTCTTCTTGCCGATGTGATAATTATAGGAATTTTATTTCCTTTATCTCACTTCTTACAGAAAGAGATTTGTTTTATATTTCCATTTTTAAGCAGGACTTTTGGAATTAGAAGATATCTTGTTCTATTTTTTTCTTCAGAAATTGTCTGGATCTTTTTCATCTCTTTTTTTCAACTTCACCACTATTTTGTAAAATTTTTTAAGTTTAGAAAAATTGTCAGGGA
>JALULU010000408.1 GCA_027040585.1 Acidobacteriota bacterium
GTAAAAGATTACAGGGAAAAATTTGCAAATCCATTTAAGGCTGCTGAACTTGGATATATAGATGAAATTATAGATCCAGCGTATTTGAGGCCAAAACTCATCAGGCATTTTGAATCACTTAAAAATAAAAAAGAATCACTTCCTGCAAAAAAGCATGGAAATATACCACTTTAGGAAGGAAAAATGTTTAAAAAAGTTTTAATAGCAAATAGAGGTGAAATAGCACTTAGAATTATGAGGGCGGCAAAGGAATTAAAAATTCCTGTGGTAACCATTCACTCGGATGCTGACATTAGTGCTCTTCACGTTCTTCTTTCACCTGAAAGTTATCATCTTGAAGGTGTTACACCATCTGAAACATATTTAAATATTGACAAGATAATTGAAATAGCAAAAAAATCTGGTGCTGATGCCATCCATCCCGGCTATGGATTTCTATCTGAAAATGAAAAGTTTGCAAAGGCGTGTGAAGAGAATGGCATAACCTTTATAGGCCCATCTCCTTCAAGTATGAAAGCAATGGGAGATAAACTGAGGGCCAGGGAACTTGCGAAAAAAGCTGGTGTTCCTGTTATTCCCGGCACAGAAAAACCAATTACATCACTTGAAGAGGCAAAGGCTTTTGCGAATGAAGTTGGCTATCCAATAATTTTGAAAGCCCCGGCAGGTGGTGGTGGTAGGGGAATGAGGCTGGTTAAAAGTGAAGATGAGCTTAAAAACAGTATAGAATCTGCTAAAAGAGAGTCTTTAGGTGCCTTTGGAGACGACAGAATTTACATTGAAAAATATCTTGAAGAACCCCACCACATTGAAATACAGGTAGTGGCAGATAAATTTGGAAATACATTTCACCTATTTGAAAGGGAGTGCTCAATTCAGAGAAGACATCAAAAGGTGATTGAGGAGAGTCCTTCCCCATTTATTGACAATAAACTCAGACTTGAGATTGCAAGAAATGGCGTGAAGATTGCGAAAGCTGTGGGTTATTTTAATGCAGGTACAATTGAATTTTTAGTGGATAAATATAAAAAATTTTACTTTTTAGAAATGAACACAAGACTTCAGGTGGAGCACCCTGTAACTGAGCTTGTAACTGGTATTGATATTGTTAAGGCACAATTTAAAATAGCAGCAGGTGAAAAACTCGACTGGAAGCAAGAAAATATAAAACAAAGTGGGCATGCAATTGAAGCAAGAATATATGCTGAAGATGTACTCAATAACTTTAACCCATCTCCCGGGAAAATAGTAGGGCTTATAAATCCCTCAAATCCCGGGACAAGAATTGATACAGGTGTTTATCAGGGATATACAATACCTATTTACTACGATTCTATGATTGCGAAACTTTTAAGTTATGGAGAAACAAGGGAAGAGGCGATAAACAGGATGCTTGTGGCATTAAATGAATACAGACTTGCAGGAGTGAAGAACAATATTGTATTTCATAAAATAGTAATGGAATCAAAGAACTTTTTGGAAGGTAAGTATAGTACAAATTTCCTGAATGAATTTGACTATGTAAGTGAAATAAAAAAGATAAGAAATGAAAATATTAAAAATGTAATTTTAGCGGCTTCACTTACATATAAAATGATGGAAAAAGATATAAAGAGTGTTGATGAAAGGGAAAAATCCCGCTGGAAAACATCTGGAAGAATAGAATCCATTTATAAAAACTCATTTAGACTTTTGTACTAAGGAGGCAGAATGAAATATGAAATAGAAATTGATGGTGAAAATTTTGAGATTGAGCTAAACAAAGAAGATGGGAAGTTTAAATATGAATTTCCAGATGGTGAAAAAGGCGAAATAACACTGATGGAATTAAATAAGAGTGAATTTTTCTTAAAAAAAGGGAGTGATAATTATCATTTTTACTCATACAAGAAAGAAAATAATGACGAAATTTCTATTTCACATGGAAATTGCTGTTATGAGGTGAAGGTAAGTGATTTTAGGAAGAGAATTTTAAAAAAGATGTCCGGAGTTGAAGAAAATGTCAATAGAATTGTTGCCCCAATGCCGGGGAAAATTGTAAGCATAAATGTAGAAGAAGGGGATGAAGTTGATAAAGACTCAGTTTTGCTTGTTATGGAGGCAATGAAAATGGAAAATCTTTTAAAAAGTCCCAGAAGTGGTAAGATAAAGAAAATACATGTGAAGTCAGGTGATTCAGTAGAGGCAAAGGCGACACTCCTCGATTTTTTTGAGGAATAGAAAGTTGATTTTAGGGATTGATGGTGAAAGTGAAAATTTAATACTTGGAGTATCAAGAGACCTATCAAATTTTTTGGGATACAATTTACTCTACACCATATCAGAGGAAAAAATTAAAAATAGGTTTAAATTGGGAAGTAGTTCAATTTTACTTAAAATAAGTTTATCACTTGAAAGATTTAAGAGAATTGAAGATGGATTTGAAATGATTTTAACTGAAAAAGAAAAGGGAGTAATAATTCCATTTTCGCCGTTTAAAGAATTTTTTGAAGTTTATAAATCAAGGGATGAGAAAGATATTGATCTATTTAACTATTATTTTTTTACATTTCTTGAAAAATTTAAGACCCCGGAACATTACATAATCATATATGAAAAAAAAGACGACAATTTTTATAATTTTTTTAAAAACTTATCTAAAAAATTTAATTTTAAGACAGTATTCATACCACAATATGAAATTTTAAGTGGTGAAATTGACTACGAAAATGTGGTAAAATCCTTTTTTTAAAATAAACGAGGATATACCTTAATGAAAATTTTAAAGAAAGTTGAAGAAGTTTCACAAATAAGAAGAGAAATTAAAGACAAAAGTGTGGGTCTTATCCACCTTTCAGGGAATTTACATCCGGGTAGTGTACAGGTAGTGAGAAAATTATGTGTAATGTGCGATGTCAGATTTGCTACAATTTTTTTAAATCCAACAATTGATAACTTTAGCAAAATTAAAAACGTATGTGAGGATTGTAAAGAAAAAGATTATTCAACCCTTGAGGCAGAAAATATAGATTATTTATTTTGTCCTGATGTGGTAGATATTTTTCCACCTGATTCACTGACTGAGGTAATTCCCGAAAAATTAATTGAAAGATTTTCTGATTATGGATCCAGTAAATATATTACTTCTACTGCGACTTTCTTTTTTAAATTGATAAATCTTATTCAACCAGACTTCATCTTCATTGGACAGAGAAATTTTTTAGACTTATTTATTCTGAAGCAGGTGATAAAAGATTTTGACATGGATGTAAACGTAGTAATTTCGCCAATTTTGAGAAATGAAAAAGGCATACCATATTCAAGCTTTTTAAAACATTTGTCTGAAGAAGAGGAAAAAACTGCTGTTTCAGTTTATACAGTTTTATCTGAGGTTAGAGAAAAAATATCTTCAGGAGAAAAATCCACATCCAACATAAAAAAATATATGGAAAATGAGTTTAAAAATATAGAAAATTTTAAAATAAATAAAATTGAAATTCTCAATTTAAATGATTTTTCAGATGTTGAGAATGTAGAAGGAGAAATTGTTCTTATTGTTTCAGGGGAGATTAATGGGAAGAAATATTCTGACTCTATTTTCCTTAAGAGTAAAATTTAGCATATTCTTAATCCTACTATTTTATACAGCAGTTTCTGGATATGATTTAAAAAATCTAAAAAGGGATGTATCAAAATTAAAAGGGTTTGATGCAGTTGTTGCATATGATCTTACAGACAACAAATTTATAATAAATAAAAATGGCAATAAACTCTTTAAACCTGCCTCCACATTAAAAATTATAACCACTTACGCATATTTGAAAAAATTTTCCATGGATAAACAATTTTCAACAAAGGTTTACCTTGATAAATTGCCCAATAAAGATGGTGTTTTAAATGGGAATATTTATATTTATGGGGATGGGGATCCTTCACTTTCCTATAGATTTTTTGATAATTCAAGGGATGAACCTGTTGAATATTTTTTAGATTCAATACTGAAAAAATTTAATATTAAAAAAATTAAGGGTAATATAGTTGTAGATGACAGTAAGTTTCTATATAAACCCTATGGGCCTTCGTGGAGTTGGGAAGTGTTTCAATGGGCATATGGCGTAAAGGTTTCAGCATTATCTTTAAATGACAATACGTTTAATATAGAACTTTTACCAACTAAAAATGGGAAAAGGGTCAATACCAGTATAACACCTAAATATTTAAACAAATACCTCGTAAACAATTGTATAACATCAAAATATGCAAAAATAGATGATTTAATTGCTTTTAAGCCCTTTGACAGTGACAGGGTTTATATAAGTGGATATTTGCCAATAAGCCTTGTTAACTGGAATCTCAAAATTGCAGTAACCGATCCAGCACTATATTTTGGAAATTATCTTAGAGAAATAATGGAAAATAGAGGAATTGAAATTAAAGGAAGTATAAAAGTGATTCACAGATATCATTTTATGAAATTTAAAAGGATATCTTATAAAAACAAACCTTTGGTGGAAATTAAAGGGAAAAAGGTAAGAGAAGTAATAAAAAAAATGTTAAAAAAGAGTATAAACTTATATGCAGAGCTCCTTTTAAGGGATCTCGGTGTAACTGAACCTTTTTTCAACTATAGAGATGAAAGAAAAAATGGTATTAGTATGGAATATAAATTATTAAAGGGGATTTTAAATAGTAAAAATTCCTTGATAGTAGATGGATCGGGTTTATCACAGAGAAATTTAATTACTCCAATGGTTTTTATCAAAATTTTAAAAAAAATTCATAGGGCTAAAAATTTTAGCAGTTTCCTAAATTTTTTACCAATTTCTGGAGAAGATGGGACACTTAAACATCGGATGGGTGGAAGATACAGGAAAAGAATTTTTGCAAAGACCGGTCAAATTGAAGAAGTTGTATCAAGGGTAGGTTATATAAAGACATTCTCAAATAAATTGATTGCATTTGTTTTAGTGACAAATAATGATCCCAATTATAAATTGAATACTAAAAATATTTTTGATAGAATATGTAAAGTTCTATGTAATTATTAAAAAATTTGTTTAAAAAGGAGTTTGGTTTATGGCTGGTGAACTTTTTTCAGAAAAAGTAAGGGTTGGTAAAAGAACATACTTTTTTGACGTTAAGGAAAATGTAAGAGGAGAAAAATACCTCTTTATAACCGAATCTAAAAAAGAAGAAAATGGGAACTACTCAAGAAACAGAATATTAGTTTTTAATGAAGATATTGATAAATTTATGGAGGGCTTTTCCAAAGCAATAGATTTTATGAAAAATGAGTAAGTAGATAGTATTTTACTATTACCACTTTTCTTATAAATAATTACAGATTAAATTTTTTATAGGTCAGTTTTTCGAATTTTTTTGAGGTTTGACCCCACATTTTTTGCCACTATTTTTTCAGTTTAACATTATACCGAGGTCTGACCCCATATTTTTTCTTTATCATTTATTGTCATTTATTGTCATCGAGGTCAGGTCTGACCCCAATCATTTTCCCATTATTTTTTAATCTCATCATTAGGTCTGACCCCAATATCTTTTCATTTCATTCTTATTCTCATTTTCAAGGTCTGTCCCTATCAGCTTTCAAATTCTTAACCTCTAT
>JALULU010000409.1 GCA_027040585.1 Acidobacteriota bacterium
CGCAATGACAACAGAAATAAAAACAATTTTAAAATTTATTGAAAAGGTAAAAAGAAGTTTTAACATCTTTACAATCATTGGTGGCCCTCATCCAACATTTTTCCCGGAATTTTTTAGCAACGAAAAGGATGTAGAACTAATATTCATCGGTGAATCTGAAATTAGCTTTCCAGAGTTCCTTAGGGTTTACGAAAAAGACAAAAATTTTAGTAAACTTAAAGGTGTCTGGTATAGAGAAAATGAAAAAGTTATAAAAACATCCCCTGCACCACTTGTTGAGGACCTTGATACACTTCCCTTTGCGGATAGGGAACTTATGATTAAAGGTGACCCTCTTTTAAAAAACTCAAGAGCAAGGTTTTTTTTTGCTTCAAGGGGTTGCCCAAATAGATGTACTTATTGTTTTAATCATAAATTTAATGAAATGTTTAGGAAATATGGAAAGCTCTACAGAAGAAGAACCCCTGAAAATCTCATAGATGAAATGATATTTGTAAAAGAAAATTTTGGAATGAATTTTGTATATATTGATGATGACATTTTTACAATGTGTTCATATGAATGGCTTGAAAAATTTGAGAAACTCTATAAAAGGGAAATAAATCTTCCATTTATGTGTAATACTCACATCAACTTTATTGATGAAAAAAAGATAAAAATTTTAAAGGAAGCAGGATGCAAGGTGATTTGCTTTGGCATCGAGTGTGGCGATGAAAAAGCAAGAAAAGAAATTTTAAAAAGAAATATATCAGATGAAAAAATAATTGAAATAAGTAAATTGCTAAAAAAATATAAAATCAAGTTTCTAACTCAAAATATTTTACTCTTACCTGTTAAAAATCCAATGGAAATTGATTTTAAAACATTAGATTTAAACATTAAATGTAAACCGGATCTCGCAATATCACAAATATTTTACCCTCTTCCAAAAACAGAACTCACAGAATATGCCATAAAAAATGGATTTTTTAATCCTGAAAAAGCAATTATGCCCGAAAGGACCAATTCCTTTTCGGCCCTAAATTTTCCGGATAAAAGGGAAAAGAAAAGATGTGAAAGACTTCATAAGCTCTTTGGTATAACAGTAAAATTTCCAGTATTAAGACCTATAATTCCCCTTTTAATAAAATTACCGCTAACCTGGTTTTATTCAGTTATATATGTTGTTTTATATGGAACATTTTTTAAATTAAAAGTTGAAAATCCCAAAAAAGGTTTAAAAGAAATATTATTTTACTTAAAAAGCTTTTTAAACTCACTGGAAACCTTTATAAAATCACCTATAAAGAGAAAGGAAGACAATTTATGAGATATTTTGGAGATTTACACAACCATACATATTTTTCTGACGGGAAGCTCTCTCCATATCAGGTGCTTTCAACATATTCAAGATTAAACTATAAGTTGATATCCATTACTGACCACGATCTTCTTGATGGATATTTTGAAGCGTGTAAATTTAGAAATTTCACATCAAGAATAATACTTATCCCTGGATGTGAACTTACAATATCTTTTATAAATGGAGAAAAAAAATTCTCAATTCATGTGCTTTTATATTTTAAAAAGGATGAAGTATTTAAAGAGGAATTTATAGACGACTTTAACCGTTTAACAGAGCTTGGAAGAGGAAAAGATTTGCTTAAAAGAAGAATATCAAATTTAAAAAAATACTTTAACAAAGATCTTGCAAATATAAGCGAAAAAGATTTTTTAAAATTAAAAGGGGTTATAACAAGGAGGCATATTTTTGAAGTTCTTACAAAAAATGGAATTGAAAATGAAAAAGCCAGAAAAATATTAGCAAACAGTTCTCCCGCTTACATTCCTTCAGGAGTTCCCCTTGAAGATGCAGTTAAGTTTTTAAAAAAATACAAAATGATAAAAATAATGGCGCATCCGGCAGTAGGTTCTTCTGACAACGATGTTTACGAAAAAGATGTATATCCGCCAATTGAAGATGTTATACCAATAATTGAAAATTTTTGTGATCTTAGAATTTTGGATGGATTAGAAGTTTTTTATCCAGCACACAGCAAAGAACAAACTAAATTGCTTATAGACCTTGGAAATAAATTAAATATTAATATATTCACAGGTGGATCTGACTGCCACGATTTTACAAGAAGACCCCCAGCAAAGTGTGGAATGGATTTAGAAACTGTAGAAAAATTTTTAAATGTATATAGAAATTTATAAATTCTATTTGGTTACTCTCTTTAGTCTGGTAAAATTTTTTTTACAAATAAAATAATGGAGGAAAGATGAAATTAAAAAAAGAATTTACATTATTGCTTCTCATATTATTTACTATTTCTTTTTTTTCCTGTAAAAAAGAAAAGAAATCACTGCACTTTAACAAAAATATTGAAATTGTCCTTGGTGTTTTTCCCACACAAGACCTAAAAAAAATATCCAGAGATGATTTAAAAAATTTGCTCAATGATCCAGAATTGCCAAAAGATATTAAGGATTTTATTGAAAAAAATATACTCAATGGAAACTCCTTAAAAGTTGAATTAAAGGGACCAGAGGAAATTCCATTTCCAAACGTAAGTTATGTTAAAACCTTTGGATTTGGATTCTCCGATGAAGATGCAGTTGAATGCGCCTCAGCAGGCAGTCTGATATTGCTTACATTTAGATCCCCTGCTCAAAACATTTTTAAAAAGAATCTTGGAATGATGTGGATAAGTTATTTATTATCAAAGAAATTTGACGGATACATATATGACCTTGAATCAAAGGAACTTTTTACAAAAAAATATTTTTCAAATTTTAATTTGAAGGAAAATTTTAAAGATTTGAGAATTCACATTCTGGTTCAAAAATATCCATACACACCTGGCTCATACAGGATAGTAACTTTGGGTATGGCAAAATTTGGGTGTCCAGATATAGAGATAAAAGATTTTAAGACAACAGCATCTATAAGTTTAGAAAGACTCTGTTATGGCATTTGCAAAAAACTGATTGACATAAGGAAAAAGAAAGAACAACCTTTACCTTTCCCTAAAAATCTCTCTTTAAAAGTTAAGGAAATTTTTGAAGCCACTAACCAGCTTAATGGAAAAGGTGAACAATTGGAACAGATTGTAAAAATTTCTTTAAAGCCTGGAGAATATGAGAGCGGAGACAGCCAAAAAAACATTGTTAGAATATACCCCCCCCGGAATATGAGTATGGAAAAATGGTGTGACGACGTTTCAGGGAAGGTAGCAGGTTTTATTATCAAAAGGAAGTATGATGTGAATGAGGCTTTCTTAAAAAAAGTTTATGAAGAAGCACAAAAAAATCTACCTCAATTTGAAAATTACTACAAAAACAGAAATCCAAAAGATTCATTTTTTGCTAAAATCTCAATAAAATGCAAAAATATCGAAGAATTAATATGGCTAAAAGTCATAGGGAAGAAAGGTGAAAACTACATTGGAGCTGCTCAAGGTGATGCCGCTGGTTGCAACAATATAACCGCTGGCACAATACTTAGATTTAAACCTAAATCAATTAGAGACTGGATTGTAGCATTAAAAAATGGTAAGGTTATTGGAAATTTTACAGCAAAGTTAAAAAAAAGCAATAAGTGATGAATTAAGTGTAAAACTTGATTTATTTCACTTTTATTGTAAAATTTAATTTAAATAGTAATTCTGGCGGTTGATATGAATGAAAAGAAATATAAAATTTTGGTTATGAATCCCGGTTCTACTTCCACAAAAATAGCATATTATGAAAATGAGGACGAAATTTTTTCAGAGACAATAAGACACTCAACAGAAGAAATAAATCAATTTACCAAGATATGTGATCAGTTCTATTTTAGATACAGAAATGTTATCTCCTTTTTAAAAGAAAAGAAGATTGAGATAGAGGAACTTGATAGTATTGTTGCACGTGGTGGGCTTACAATGCCTGTACCAGGGGGCACCTACCTTGTAAATGAACCCATGTTAGACCATCTTCGTAAATGTGTGATGGGAGCACATGCATCAAATTTAGGGGCTATACTCGCCCATGAACTTGCAAAGCCCTATGGAATTCCCTGTTATATTGTAGATCCAGTTGTTGTGGATGAAATGGAAGAGATTGCCAGATTTTCAGGACTTAGGGCACTTCCAAGAAAAAGTATTTTTCATGCACTAAACCACAAAGCAGTGGCAAGAAAAGTCGCAAAGGAAATAGGTGGAAAATATGAAGATTTTAACTTCATTGTTGCACACTTAGGTGGTGGTATTACAATAGGTATACATAAAAAGGGGAAAGTTGTAGATGTAAATAATGGTTTAGATGGAGAAGGTCCTTTTTCACCAGAGAGATCAGGTACTCTACCAGTGGGGGATTTGGTTAGAGCATGCTTTAGCGGAAAATACTCACTTGAATATATTCTAAAGAAAATAAAAGGGAAAGGGGGCATTGTTGACTATCTCGGTACCAATAATATGATGAAAGTTTCTGAAGAAATAAAAAAGGGAAATGAAGAATGGAAAATTGTCTATGAAGCCATGGCTTATCAGGTGGCAAAGTGTATTGGCGCCATGGCAACAGTGGTAAATGGTAAAGTTGATAAAATCATTCTTACAGGTGGAATAGCATATGATAAAATGTTTGTAAATTGGATAGTAGATAGGGTAAAATTTATAGCACCTGTTATAATATACCCTGGTGAAGAGGAAATGAGAGCATTAATGGAAGGAGCACTTAGAGTTCTTAAAGGAGAAGAAAAGCCAAAAATTTATGGCTATTTCTGGAGGTAATAATGATAAAAAATTTTAACGAACTTGTTGACAATGTTAAAAATAGTGAAACCAAAACAATTGCTGTCGCTTTTGCTCATGATAGAGACGTTATTGAAGCCATAGAAAAAGCAAGAAAAGAAAATATTGTAAATGGTATTTTGATTGGCCCTAAAGAAAAAATTAAAAACATCCTCTATGAAATCCAAATAGAATATGATAATTATGAGATTATTGACATAAGTGATGAAAAAGAATCGGTTTATAAAGCTATAGAACTAATTAGAGAAAATAAAGCAAATGTTCTTATGAAGGGGCTTTGTTCCACAGCCACACTGCTTAAAGCTGTTTTAGATAAAGAAAATGGGTTGAGATCAGAAAATTTACTTTCACATCTTGCCGCCTTTGAGGTCCCAACATATCACAAGTTGATTTTAATGAGTGACGCTGCAATGAATATTGCCCCAAATTTAACGCAGAAAGTAGATATTTTAAAAAATAGTTTAAAAATTGCTCATAAACTTGGTATTGAAATACCTAAAGTGGCTTTAATTGCTGCTGTTGAAAAGGTAAATCCAGAAAATATGCCATGTACTTTAGATGCCGCTGCAATAACGATGATGAATAAAAGGGGGCAAATTAAAAACTGTATTGTGGATGGTCCACTTGCTGTTGACAACGCCTTTTCTAAAAAATCCTGCGAAGTTAAAGGTATAAAAAGTGAAGTAGGGGGAGATGCAGATATTGCAATAGTCCCGGAAATAGAAACGGGGAATTGCTTTTATAAAATTTTAAGCTATCTTGCAGGCGCAAAAACAGCGGGGATTATCGTAGGAGCAAAATCCCCAATAGTTTTAACATC
>JALULU010000410.1 GCA_027040585.1 Acidobacteriota bacterium
GCTCTTGTAATGGAAGGAAAGTTTTCTGAGGCTAAAAAGATTTTGAGAAGTCTTTCTTCTTTTAACAATCCATATAGTGAAAGATCAAGGAGATTGTTAAAAGCAATTGAATAACTTATTTATAATTGATAAACTAAATTGTAACTTTTTTAGGAGGAATAGATGTCAATTCTTGAAAGGGTGAATTACCCTGAGGATTTAAAAAGATTAAAGATAAGTGAGTTAAACCAACTTGCTAAAGAAATACGGGAACTTATGATAGATGTTGTTTCTAATACAGGGGGGCATCTTGCATCAAATCTTGGGGTTGTGGAGCTTACAATAGCTCTCCACCGCGTTTTTAATGTTCCAAGGGATAAAATACTTTTTGATGTATCTCACCAGTGCTATACACATAAAATTTTGACAGGTCGTAAAAGTATTTTCCCAACACTTAGAAAATATGGTGGAATTAGTGGTTTTACAAAAATAGATGAGAGTGAATATGATGCCTTTAACGCAGGCCATGCAAACACAGCCATAAGTGCTGCTCTTGGCTTTGCTGCTGGAAGAGATTTAAAGGGGGATGACTTTAAAGTAATTGCAGTTGTGGGAGATGGTGCACTTACAGGTGGTATGGCTTTTGAAGGGTTAAACAATGCGGGTTATTTAAAGAAAAATTTAATAATTGTGTTAAATGAGAACGAGATGTCCATTTCACCAAATGTAGGGGCTTTTTCAGGTTATTTAAAAAGAATTATAGAAGCTCAGTCGTATGTGAATCTGGCAAAGGATGTGGAAGGGGTTTTAAAATCAATTCCCGGTGTCGGGGATAAACTTTTTAATAAGACAAAACAGCTGGTAAATGCCTTTAAAGAATTGGTTGTTCCCGGAAAGGTTTTTGAGGAACTTGGATTTAAATATTATGGAAAATTGGATGGCCATAATATTAAGTCATTAATTGAAACCTTTGAAAAGGTAAAAAATGAAGAGGGACCAATTATTGTACATATTTTAACTAAAAAGGGTAAAGGTTATAATCCAGCCGAAGTTGAGCCAGATAAGTGGCATGGAACATCTTCATTTGAAATATCCACTGGAAAGTCAAAGAAAAAATCTACCATTCCCTCATATACCAAAGTCTTTTCTGAGTCCCTTATTAAACTTGCAGAAAAAGACAGTAGGATTGTAGCAATTACTGCTTCAATGCTTGGTGGTACTGGACTTGGGGAATTTATGGATAAATTTCCTGAAAGATGCTTTGATGTGGGTATTGCAGAACAACACGCTGTTACATTTGCAGGTGGACTTGCCAGGATGGGATTTAAACCTGTGGTGGCAATTTATTCTACTTTTTTACAAAGAGCGTATGATCAGATTTTCCACGATGTTTGTTTAATGAATTTGCCTGTGGTATTTTGTCTTGACAGGGCAGGAATTGTGGGGGATGATGGCCCCACACATCATGGAGTTTTTGACCTCACCTATTTAAGGGCTTTTCCGAACATTACAATAATGGCTCCTTCAAATGATGTTGAATTAAGTCAGATGCTTTATACTGCACTTAAAATGGAATCTCCTGCTTCCATAAGATATCCCCGGGGTAGTGTTAATATATCCACCACCCAAGATGCTGTAAGTGATATACCAATTGGCAAAGCAAAACTTGAAAGGGAAGGAAAAGATAACGTTGTAATAGTTGCAATTGGGAATATGGTATATCCTTCCATCGAGGCTGCAAAGATATTAGAGAATAGGGGAATTTCTCCAACTGTTATAAATGCACGTTTTGTTAAACCAATTGATAAAGAGATGTTAAAACTTGTCCTTCCATATAAATATGTTATTACTGTTGAAGAAAACGCTTTGAATGGTGGATTTGGAAGTGCTGTACTTGAGGTAATTGCTGATGAGAATATAAAAGTAAAGGGAGTTTTAAGAATAGGTATTCCAGATGTTTTTGTGGAACACGGTTCACAGGATATCTTAAGGGGAATCTATGGACTTGATAAGTCTGGAATTAGCAACTCTGTTTTAAATTTTTTGAAGGAAATGGGATGGGAAAAAGGGAAAGACTTGACAGATTACTCATCCAGAGAGGAATTACATCTTCCAGAGAAAAAGCAAGGGGATTGATTTTATCTGGAGTGGTGTTTGTAAATGGGCAAAGGGTTGATAAGCAGGGAACACCTGTTCCCATAGACAGTAATATTGAAATTAGAAAAAATATACTTCCCTATGTGAGTAAGGGTGGACTTAAATTGGAGAAAGCTCTAAAGACTTTTTCCATAAATCCAGAAAATTACATCTGTTTGGATATAGGTGCTTCAACAGGTGGGTTCACAGATTGTCTTCTTAAAAATGGTGCAAAGATGGTCTTTGCTGTGGATACTGGAAAGGGGCAACTTGATTACTCCCTTATTAAGGATAAAAGGGTGAAGTATTTTGAAAATTACAACGCAAGGTATTTAAAACCTTTAGATTTTCCAGGGGATATTTTTTTTGATATGGTTGTGATTGACGTATCTTTTATTTCACAAAAACTTATCTTAACTCCCCTTTATTCTTTTTTAAAAGAACGTGGCAAAGATAAAGTGGAAATTATTTCACTTATAAAACCACAATTTGAAGCAGGAAGAGAAAATATAAAAAAAGGTGGACTTGTAAAGAGTGAGGAAGTGGTTAGGGAGGTTACCAGAGATTTAATATTATTCGGAGAAAATTTAGGCTTTAAATTTATTTCAAAAGTCCCCTATAATGAAAATTTAAAGAGAAAAAATACTGAAATTCTGACGTACTTCATTTTTGAGAGGTAAAATGTTTAAAGTAGTGGGAATTTATACAAAGCCATTAAAGACAAGATCCCCTGAAAAAATTATTGAGCTTCTTGATTTTTTAGAAAAAAGTAAGGTTAAATATTACATTGATGAGCAAACAGGGGAAAATATTGGTGAGAAAAGGAATGTGCGAAGGGGGGATGAAATACCTTCACTTGTAGACTTAATAATTGTTCTGGGCGGGGATGGGACAATACTTTCAGTATCAAGAAAAATTGCAAACAGGGACACACCTGTAATAGGTATAAACTTTGGATTTCTTGGATTTTTGACACAGATAAAACTTGAAAGAATGACAGAGGAGCTTGAAAGAGTTTTTAAGGGGAATTTTAGGTATGAAAACAGGATGAGGCTTGAGGTTGAAGTAATAAAGGAAAACAGGGTTGAAGAGAGTTTTATAGCCTTAAATGATGTTGTTATAAACAAAAAGGCGATAGCGAGGATTATTAACCTTAAAACCTATGTGGATGGTGGATTTCTGAGCCGTTTTAGAGCAGATGGGCTTATAATCTCTTCCCCAACAGGTTCAACCGCTTACAATCTTTCATCAGGTGGCCCAATAATTGTACCTGAACATAAGAGTTTTATTTTAACCCCAATATGTCCCCACACCCTCACAAATAGACCCATAGTTCTCTCTCCAAATTCAAACATTGAGATAGTGCTTGAAGATGGAAAGGATGTGATGTTGACCGTTGATGGTCAGACTGGAATGGAACTAAAAACAAGTGATGTCGTAAGGGTAAAGAGATCCCCATATCCCTTAACCATGGTAATCCCAAATGACTTAAATTTCTTTGACGTTTTAAGGGAGAAATTGAAGTGGGGAGAGAGGTGAGATTTAAAAGGATATAATTTTTATTATTTTAAAAATATATTATAGGAAAAAATAGTTAATAAAATCCCAGTTTTAAAAGTTATTTCTCCTTTCCATAATATTTAAAAATTCTATCCCTGTCTTCATTTTCCTTATCACCCTTATAGTAAATTTCAACCAGTTCAATCCTATCTTCTTTTTCAAAATAGGCATATATAACCCTGATACCTGAATATGCACCCTTTCCTTTTAAGGAACGGCAGGGGAATTTTTTTGCTTTAAAAATTTTGGGAGATTGAATACCCAAATTGGATATTTGAACCACACCTTTGTTATCTATACCCAACTTGTGAAAAAGTTTGAGTTGTTTCGATATAAATATATCTAAATCTTCTTCAAGGGTTTTAAATCTTTTGTGTAATTTTTTGAAATCTTTTTTAAATTCAGGTAACCTTTTAATCTCTTTAAATTTCTTCACTATATTCTCTCACTGAATAGGGTGGGGTTCTGTAAAAAACAGATTCATATTCTATTTTTTCCCCATCTTCTGCTGTCAGCCAGGGAACGTCATTGTGGGAATATTCACTTATTTCGGCTGCATTTTTATCTGATAGTCTGTTAAGAACATCATCTATTAATTTTATTTCGCTTGCTTTTAAAATTGAAAGGTCTGGTCCTCTTAGTGGTAGGTATTTTGTCTGTGGATATTCAAAGTATTTACTTTTAACCTTGATAATATCTTTATTCCTGATCATTCTATTTACTACAGTTTTAAATTCAACGGGGGTTGGGCCGTAATGATTTTTTATATAAGTAGCACCTATCAGTTGTTCCTCATACTTTTCATAGTAATCAAAATCGATGAAATAAAGCAATTTATACAAAACGGTTTCACCTACATTGGGTTTAGAACCAACATTATTTAGAATATAGAGCAGAACCTCTCTAAATTTTTTAAGATTTTTCTGGGGAACATTTATCCTGATTTCTTCTTTTTTGGCTTTTTTTGTTTTTTTAGCTTCTTCAAAAACAATTTCGGGACTTTTCTTTAAATTTAACAACTCATCCACACTGATATTAAAGATTTTTGCAAGTTCGATCAATTCATCTGCAGTTATTTTTCTCTCACCATTTTCCATCTGAGATACTGTAGGACGTGAGACACCCAATAGATTGGCTAATTTTTCCTGACTGATACCTGTAAGCTCCCTCAATTTTTTTATCCTTTTTCCCAATTTGGCCATACTAACCTCCTTATAAACAATTATACATATGTAATAAAATCTGTCAATAATATGTTAGGTTTTTTAGCAATAAGTTTATATTTTAAAATTTATTATTAACCTTAACAAAAATGATTTTTAATGTGTAATTAACCTAATTAAATATGCATTAGAGATGTAAAAATGGGAAGGGTAAATTTAAATAGTGGTAATAAATACATCTTATCTTGCTGGTTTAACTTTTTAAATATGACGATCTACTTTATTAGACAAATTATTTAATAATTTGTAGAGTATACCTTACAAAAAATAGGGAGAATTTGTCTACTAATATAATTTACCAGATACCTCTAATTTTTTCATCTTTTTTCTCCCCCTTCAACAATCCTTATCTCTTCCTCAGTTAGTCCATAAAGTTTATAAACTAATTGGTCTATTTGCTTTTCATATTCTTTGATTGTAGCACATACATTCCTGTATGTGTCTGAATCACAGGCAAGAATGCCTGTGTTACTTTGTGTGAGGGAAAGGATTCGGTTGACTATCTCGATGATCGGTCTTTGTTCCTCCAAAGATATCTGTCTTATTGGCAATTTTCCTATGTAATATGTATCAAAGTGCATGGTTCTTACTGCTCTATTATAAACAAACCAATAATAAAACCATGAAGCAAGTGTGGAATTTAATAGTGCAAGAATAAACTCATAGCGAAAGTTGTTAGTTGTTAAAATGGTATTC
>JALULU010000411.1 GCA_027040585.1 Acidobacteriota bacterium
GAAAAGAAGAAAG
This sequence comes from Acidobacteriota bacterium, assembly GCA_027040585.1. Lineage (GTDB taxonomy): Bacteria > Acidobacteriota > JAAYUB01 > JAAYUB01 > JAMOQF01 > JAMOQF01. Next base: position 14 of record JALULU010000411.1, read on the forward strand.
AGAGGAAAAATTTGGATTTTTCCTTGAAGCACTGACATATGGGACACCACCTCATGGAGGTATTGCATTGGGGCTCGATAGAATTATAATGTTGCTTGCAGGTGAAAACTCAATCAGAAATGTAATTTCATTTCCAAAAACTACAAGTGCATTATGTCTTTTAACAGGTTCTCCATCAAAGGTGGATAGTTCACAACTTGAAGAACTTAAAATAAAAGTTTTAAAGGATGAAATTTAAAAATGAATGATTTAACATTCTTAAAAAAATCTGAACTATTTAAAGGTTTGCCAGAAAACAAAATAAAGGAAATTTTTGAAAGTGGTGAACTAATTGGCTTTGGACCAGACGAATACATAATTAGAGAAGGTGATAAATCCTATGATCTTTATGTCATTAAAGATGGAGTGGTGGAGGTTATTGTTAAGGAAGGAAAAAAGGTAATTACCTATCTATCAGAAGGTGAATCTTTTGGAGAAATGGCGCTAATTACAGGAGATAAGAGATCAGCATCAATTAGAGTACCGGAAAAAGCTGTGGTTTTTAAATTGCCTGCTGAAGTTTATGAGAATTACATTTACAATGACAATCTATTTTTAAGACGCATTTGTGAAGTTCTCGCAATTAGACTAAAAAGGGCAAACACTGAAATTACTATTGGGGATGTTAGGAAAAAATTACATGGAAAACTAAAATATTTTGACCTTCCAACGGTTCTCCAAACTATTTCCCATTCAAAAGGTACAGGAATACTCTGGCTCGAAAACCCAACTGGTAAAGATGTTGAAATGTTTATTGCAGAGGGGAAAGTTGTAAATGTAAATTATAAAGAACTTGACCCTGAAGAGGCATTTTATCAGGTTTTTTTAGATCTGGATTCATTTACAGAATTTAAGTTTGATGAAAAAGATAAATTCAGGATATTGTCCCCAAAGATTTATAAAGATTTATCATTTCTTTTAATGGAAGCTGTTAAAAATAGAGATGAATTTGAAAAGCTATTAAAAGAGTTGGGTGGAAAAGAAAGAAAATTTAAGAAAATTTCACGAAAACTTCTATGGAATGAGGAATCCACACTTGAATGTGCTACTCAAATCTGGATAATGATTGAGGAGAATTTTAAATTAAAAGATATTTTAAGTGGTTGTAACAGATCATATGATGTTGTTATAAAAATAATACATAACATGCTAAAGAATGGCCTTATAGAGTAGTGAAGATAAAAGAACTTTTATCAATACCAAATTTATTTTCCATATCGAGAATTTTCTCTATACCGTTTTTTTACTATTTTATTAAAACTAACAACATAAAAGCACTGATTTTTTTAACAATATTCCTTGGAATTTCAGATTTTTTAGATGGCTTTCTCGCAAGAAAATTAAATCAGGTTAGTGATACTGGAAAATTTTTAGATCCATTTTGCGATAAAGTAGCTGTATTTTCTCTTATTTTGCTTATTTTTTTGTATAGAAATTTTCCTCTATGGGCATTTTTTTATACAATTATCAGGGAAACACTGGTCGCACTTGGTGGACTTTTAATCTTGAGAAAAGAAAAAATCCCCATTACACCAAACTTCTGGGGCAAAGCAAATGTAACGGCAGAATTTTTTGCCTTTATGGTCTATCTATTTAACCTTAATTTTTATAAAAAAGACTCATTAATTGCTCTTTTCTTTTATCTAACTGTTTCACTTATAATTTACCTTAAAGTATTTTTTGATGTATACAAAGGGAAAAAAAGTGTGGAAAAAATTGTGGAAGAATACTCATCTTATGGGTTTATTAAAGGTAATAAATTAATGAACTTTTTTGCAGTAGTTACAAGTTTTTATTTTATCTATAGAATAATTTATCTACTTCTAATAAATATCTAAAAATGAAGTTTTAAAGTCATCAAAAATGGAATCCTGTTTAAAATAAAGACCCCCAGAGGCATTCCAATAATCGTTATACAAAGGAGATAACCCACTTTAAAGGCAAGTAAACCAAGCCACCAACCAATGAGAAAAAAATATAAAGCCCTAAGAAATATGTTTATCTCAATATCCCTTCCCCCAGAATTTGACAAATAGTTTTTAGGTGGTTTTAAGGTCAAAATTTGAGGTAATCTGTTAAAAATATATGTTCCAATTGGTATACCAATTATTGTCAGACAACAAAGATAGGCAAAAATACCTGCAAAAAATCCAACCCACCACCCAACTAATAGAAAATATATTATTCTAAGTAAAAACATTTTTTATATCCCCTTTAACAAATTAATTTCTTGTGGGAATAAGTAAAATCATATTTGGTTTTATCAAATGCCTTCTTATTTTGTTATATTTTTTAATATCACTAACCTTCACGTTGTATCTTCTTGAAATTGAATATAGGGTTTCTCCCCTTCTTACTCTATGTTTAATAAAGGATTTGTTATTATCTAAATTTGAATCAGAATATTCAGCTTTTTCCCTGACTTTCAACCTCATTCCAATTTTCAATCTGGTATGTTTTGATATGTGGTTTAACCTACAAAGTTTAGCTACTGAGATTCTATACCTTCTGGATATTCTCCAAAGATTATCCCCTCTTCTCACAATGTAATAATTTCCACCTGAAAAGTAACTTTTTTTGTGAATATATCTTTTTACTTTAACTACTTTTAAAGAATCTACTGGAATTTTTAGTTTCATACCAGGCTTTAAATAGACCCTTCTACTTCCCCTCAAATGGTTTATTTTCTTCAAATATTCAACATCAACTCTAAAGGCCCTTGATATTCTCCATAGATTATCCCCTCGCCTTACTGTGTATGTGTTGTCACCATTTAATTTATATCTTCTTCTTTTACTGTAATATTTAAATCTCCTTGCAATTGGGCTAAGAGGTATAATTATTATCTGTCCAATTTTAAGTCTTCTCACATTCCTGATATTATTTACATCCCTAATTGAGGAGATTGAAGAACCATACATTCTGGCAATCTTTGAAAGGGTATCTCCCCTTCTTACTCTGTGCCTTACCCATTTTAATCTCTTTTGTTTAGGAAGTTTAAAAAGTTCTGCAAGTTTACTATCTGGAACATCTGAAGGAAGATATATTGTATAAGTTTTTACATCAGGCGGAGTCACAAGCCTTCTAAGTTGTGGATTGTAATCCCTTAAATCATTAACATCCATATTTAGAATATCTGCTACTATTCTCAAATCAGTTGGAGAAGGAATTGTAACTTTTTTGTATTTCAATGGATCATACCTATCAACACTTATACCAAATATTTTTGGATTTTTTGCTATAATCATAGCAGCCAATATTAGTGGGACATATTCTCTTGTTTCCCTTGGCAATCTCCATTTTCTTGCAATTTTCCAGTAATCATTCGTCTTATATCTATTTATAAGTCTCTGTATTCTTCCTTCACCAGAATTATACGCAGCAAGCACCAAATACCAGTCTCCAAACATATCATATAAATCTTTTAAATAACTGCATGCAGCATATGTGGATTTAATGGGGTCTGCTCTTTCATCTACCCACCAATCCACTCTGAGTCCATACTTCCTTGCAGTCCAGGACATAAACTGCCATATACCCCTTGCCCTAGCCCTGGAATAAGCATTGGGGTTGAAATTACTTTCAACAAGTCCAAAATATATGAGATCTTGAGGCAATCCATTTTCCTTAAAAATAGTCCTAAAAATCTTTTCATATCTCCCAAGCCTTCTGAGCCCTCTTATCAATCTTTTATAACCTCTACCATTTAAAAAGTAATTCATCCATTTTATGACCTTTTTGTTTACAACAACTGGAAAATCAAACTTTAACTTTTTTACATCGTCCATTAACTTATTTTCAACAGAAGGGTCAATTTTAATTTCCATCAATTTTTCATTTTCAATCTCATCAAGGGGAGAAATCTCACCATTTACAACGTTTTCATCAGTGTCAGAGTCAATATAATCGGAAATAAGAGATTTATTTTTATTGTAAAAATCAAATAGAGCAATAATTTCTGGATATTTCTCAGGTGAATTAAAATAATCATCTTCAAAGAAAAATAGTTTTTCAAATGCATAGGAAACTTCATCAGCAGCAAGTTCTCTCTCTCCCATTTCCATAAATAGGTTTGCAAGATCGTCGTTAAACAGTTCAGGTAAAGATGATTGTACTTGAGTTTTAGCTTTCTGGATATTTTTTAAAACATTTTCGTTATATATGGGTTCAAAACCAAAAAAAGAAAAACCACTGGTGGTAAAAAAAAGTGAAAAAGAAATTAAAATAGCTAATGTTCTTTTAAAAAAATTCATTTTTTTAATATTGCCCCTTTTGGACATAAACGAATTGCATCATTAACAATATTATCTATATTTTTGCTATTTATATTTACCTTAAAATCTTTATCAAAATAAAAGTTATCAGGAAAAGCAAGGACACATTTACCACATTTAATACATTTTTCATCGTCAATAATAATTTCAAGCCCACCCTTTAAAGATTTACTCACCTGAAACTACACCCATTTTTCTAAATTTTCTATATCTATCCTCAATAAGTTCATCTGCTGACATATTTTGAAGTTCCTTTAAATGTTTTTCAAGCACTTCGTCCAATAGATTGGCAGCCTTATCATGGTCTTTATGAGCTCCACCTTCAGGTTCTTTGACAATTTCATCTATTATACCAAACTTTAATAGATCTGAAGATGTAAGTTTTAAATTTTCAGCGGCCTCTTTAGCGTGCTCCTGATCTTTCCATAAAATAGCAGAACAACTTTCTGGTGAAATCACCGAATATATGGCATTTTCAAGCATTAAAATCCTATTTGAGACGCCTATTCCAAGGGCACCACCTGACCCACCCTCACCAATAACATTTGATATTATAGGAACTCTCAACTTTGCCATTTCTCTCAAATTATAGGCAATTGCCTCAGCCTGACCCCTTTCTTCAGCTCCAACACCGGGATATGCCCCGGGAGTATCTATAAAGGTAATAATAGGTTTTCCAAATTTTTCAGCCATTTTCATAACCCTGATTGCCTTCCTGTAACCTTCAGGTTGAGGCATCCCAAAATTTCTGAACTGACGTTCCTTTAAGTTTCTACCCTTTTGCTGACCTATAACAACAACAGGCGTTCCTTTATAAAAACAAAATCCCGCAACTATTGCAGGATCGTCAGCATACTTTCTATCGCCATGTATTTCCTCAAAATCTGTAAAAAGTCTCTTTATATAATCAAGGGAATAGGGTCTATTCTCATGCCTTGCAAGTTTTGTTCTTTGCCAGGGATTTAATTGGGAAAGAATTTCCTTTTGAAGTTCACTTATTTTTTTCCTGAGTTTTTCAATTTCTTCCCTAACTTTCTCGTTATCATCCCCCAACCTTTCCATTTCTGAAAGCGCTTTTTCAAATACCTCAACTTCCTTTTCAATACTTTCCTTCGAAGACATAAACTACCTCTTTCATTTTTAAATCTCTATAATACTTTAAAATAGGGAAAAAATCAATTTTTATTAAGGTTTTGGATATAAAATTTACTAATTTGTTAAATTTTTAATCAATAGGAATAAGATGTCTGTTAGAATACCCGTTAAAT
>JALULU010000412.1 GCA_027040585.1 Acidobacteriota bacterium
GTTGAAACTTAACACCGTCACAGCCGCACTTTTTCGCTTCTTCGATAAACCTTAAACATCTATCTAAAACACCGTTATGATTGCTCGAAACCTCAGCAACAAATTCAACCTTTTCCATATTAAACAAACTTTAGCAAAAAACATACCTTTATTCAATCATTCCCTTCCCAAATACAGCGCTCAAGTTTGCATTAATTTCTTGTATAATAGAATATTTTATTGACTTTAACGATTATTTAGTGTATAAACTAAACTATGATGCAAGAAAGTAGTTCAGTAAACCTTATACCAAGAAATAACTATATCGAAAAAATAAAACACTATTTGGATAAACCTATTATAAAGATTTTGATAGGAATGCGCAGAGCAGGAAAAAGCTCTTTATTAAAGCTAACAGCAAAACATCTCCTTGACAAGGGCATCCCTGAAAAAAGCATAGTGTATATAAATAAGGAATCATTAGAATTTGACGAAATTAAAACATACAAAGAACTTCACGAATACGTTATCGCTAAACTACCAAGCAAAAACGGCAGAAAATACATATTTATAGACGAAATTCAAGAGATAGAACAGTGGGAAAAGGCGATTATTTCATTTTTTTCAGACAACATAGGCGATATAATTATATCAGGCAGTAACTCCAAAATCTTATCAAGCGAGCTTTCAACCCTTTTGAGCGGTAGATATATAGAAATTCCGGTTTATCCTTTAAGTTTTAGAGAATTTTTAGATTTTAGAAAGGATAAATCGGATACAGATTCAGAGTTTCTCAAATTCACTAAGTATGGAGGATTGCCCGGCATTCACCAACTGGAATTCAACGATGAAGTGGTGTATCTGTATTTAAATTCCCTGCTAAATGCCATAATATACAAAGATGTTGTAAGTAGGTATAAAATAAGGGATACAGCTACTTTTGACAAGGTCGTTAAATATTTATTTGACAATATAGGAAATATAACAACTGCTAAAAGAGTTTCGGATTTTCTTAAATCGCAGAAAATAAAAGTGAGCGTAGATACCATAATCAACCATATAAATTATTTAGAATCTGCTATGTTGATAAACAAAGCCGCCAGATATGACTTAAAAGGCAAAAAAATATTGGAATTTTACGATAAAATCTTTTTAAACGACATAGGATTGAGAAATGGGTTGATAGGATACAAAGAAAAGGATATTAACGGTATCTTAGAAAATATCGTTTATAACGAATTAAGGTTCAGAGGGTATAAGGTTTTTATAGGAAAAATCTCTAAGATGGAAATTGATTT
>JALULU010000413.1 GCA_027040585.1 Acidobacteriota bacterium
GTCCTCAACAACAAGCCCAATTTCTGGTTTTTGAGATTCTGCATTTTCATCAATATCAAAACTCTTTTTGTTATTGGAAAGCATTGTAAGTTTTCTTTCGGCAAGTTTTACCTTAAATGTTAGTGGTTTTCCCTTTCTGATAACTTTAACAGTAACCTCAGAATCTGGAGGTGTGTTTGCAACAAGTTTCCTCAGAGTATCGGGTCCATCTACCACTTTTCCATTAAAACCCACAATGACATCTCCAGGGAGTATACCAGCTTTTTTAGCGGGACTATCCTTTGAGTCTAAATTTGTAACAATAACACCTTCCGGCTTTTTCAATCCAAAGAATTTTGCCATTGCTTTAGTCATTGGAAGTGTGTTCATATATATTCCGAGTTTACCTCTTTGAACCTTTCCATATTTTAAAATCTGCTTGTATACATTTTTAACCATACTTGTTGGAATGGCAAATCCTATACCTATATTTCCACCAGATCTGGATTCTATAAAAGTGTTTATTCCTATTACTTCACCTTTCATGTTGACAAGGGGACCACCACTATTACCAGGGTTGATTGCAGCGTCTGTTTGTAGAAAGTCGCTAAAGAGTGATTGTGATAGGAAAACCCTGCTTTTTGCACTAATTATGCCAGCAGTTACTGTTTGACTTAATCCAAAAGGACTTCCTATTGCAATTACCCAATCACCTACCTTCATTTTATCCGAATCACCCAATTTGGCATAGGCTAATGGTTTTTTTGCATTGATTTTTAAAACTGCAAGATCTGTATCCGGGTCAGTACCAACAACTGTTGCGTTATATTCCTTTTCATCATATGTCTTTACAGTAATTTCATTTGCACCTTCCACAACATGATTATTGGTAACTATATATCCAGAGGGGTCTACTATAACTCCGGAACCAATTCCACGTTGTACAAAGCTTCTTGGGTGTGGTGTTCCAAAAAACTTTTTAAAGAAGTCATCCCCAAATGGAAAGCCATTGAATCCAGAAAGTTGAACCCTCGATTTCACATTTATGTTCACAACAGCGGGTTTTATTAGTTCTGCAACCTTTGAAAACCCCTCCATTAAATTTATATTTTTGTTAAATGAAAGGGGAGCTTTTGTCTTAATGTTTTTTATGTTTTTTGTTGTGTTGGCAGAAACATTTTTAGTTAGAACAGAACCAATTCCTATTCCGAAAAAGAGTACCAAAATAAATAGTGGAATGATAATTTTTCCTCTTCTCATAACAACTCCTTTTTTTTAATCTCAGATTTAGTACACGGATTTTTGGTAAAAAGGTTCCCTAAATATTAAATCTAAAGTTGATAATGTCCCCATCTTCCACTAAATATTCTTTGCCCTCAAGTTTCATTAATCCCAGTTCTTTTATCTTTGCCATAGATTTATGTTTATAAAAATCGTCAAATTTGACCACTTCAGCCCTGATAAATCCTTTTTCTATATCTGAATGGATTTGACCTGCGGCTTTTTTGGCAATTGTCCCATTTTTAATAGTCCATGCCTTCACTTCGTCCTCTCCAACTGTAAAGAAAGATATTAGTCCCAAAAGTTTATAATTTTCATGTATAAGTTTGTCTTTAGCAGCTTCTTCTATCCCAAGATCTTCTAAGAAAAGTTTTTTGTCCTCTTCTGGAAGTTGTGCTATTTCTTCTTCAATTTCTGCACACATTGCCACAATCCTGCTGTTTTTACCGACAGTTCCCTCTAAATTAAAATATTCAGTTGGATTTTTTGCTTTTTCTATCTCATTTTCATTTAAATTTATAACGTGAAGAATTGGTTTTAAAGAAAGGAAGGTATAACCTCTTATTAATTTTTCATCTTCAGGTGATATGTCAATCGTTCTGAGAGGTTTCTCTTCAGATAGTGTTTCCTTTAATTTATTTAAAAGGTCATATTCTCTTTCCAAGTCTTTATTTTTAATTTTTTTTAGGTCTTTTTCAATTCTTTCAATTCTTTTTTCAATCTGGAATAGGTCTGAAAAAATTAATTCTAACTCCAGATTTTCAATATCTCTTTTTATGTCTATTGACCCGGAAGGATGTGTAATCATATCAGTTTCAAAGGATTGTATGACATTCATTAATGCATCTACGTTTCTTAAGCCAGATGTAAAAAAGGACTCCTTTAGATCTCCCGGTTCAACCCCTGGCATGTCAACATATTCTATTTTCGCATAGGTAGTTTTTTTGGGCTTATACATTTCACTTAAAAATTTTATTCTCTCATCAAAAACTGTTGCAGTTCCAACCCTTTTCTCTTTTTTTCCAAATGTATGTTCAGAAAAATTGCCAGTTAAAATATTAAATATTGTGCTCTTTCCAGATTGTTTTAAGCCTATAATTCCTGTTTCCATAACCATCTCCCTTTAATTTTAACGGGAATTATATCATAAAAAAGTCTTGATAATGTTAGTGTTAAAAAAATTTTTTAAAAAAATATTTTTTTCTTTGACAAAGTTTTTTTATTTTAGTATTTTATAGTTGTGGACTAAAGTGGACTAAAATGGATTAAAAATGTTTATTGGAAATTTTACAACAAAGGTTGACGGCAAAGGAAGGATTAAGATTCCTTCTAAGTTTAGAAAGGAACTTTTTGAAATTTCAAATGGTGAAGTTGTTATGGTTATGTTTGCTAAAGATAGAATTAACCTATATCCGAAAAAAGTCTGGAAAGAGGAATTGGTAAAAATTTCCAGAATGAAGGATAAGAGATTGAAAAAGGAAATGATGCTCTTAATTTCATATACAGTTGATGAATTTGTTGTGGATAATCAGGGCAGATTGGGATTTAGCCAGAAATTGAGAGATACATTTAATATAAATGCTGGGGATAACCTCTCAGTGGTTGGGAATTTTGACTACATTTACATTTATAAGGAAGATTATTTTGAAAAACTGGCTAAAAACCTTATGTTTGAAAGTGATGAATATTTAGATGAACCAAAACTTGACGGATTAAAACTATGATAGATTATTTAGAACATAAAACAGTTTTTGAGAGTGAAGCAGTAGATTATTTATTTGGAAATAAAGACTCCGGTATTTTTGTGGATGGCACTGTTGGCCATGGGGGACACACATATGAACTGGCAAAAAGATTAAAAGATGGGTTTATTATTGCGATAGATAGGGATGCAGAAGTTTTAGAGGTTGCTAAAAGAAGATGTGGGAAAAATATTAATAAAATTAAGTTTATAAATGATAATTTTAAAGATTTACCGTTTATTCTTAGTAAATTTGATATAGCAAAAGTAGATGGGTTGCTTTTAGATTTAGGAGTTTCAACATATCAACTCCTTAATAGTGAAAGGGGATTTTCTTTTGTCCACAATGGTCCACTTGATATGAGAATGGATAAATCTCAGGAAATAGACGCCCGTTATCTGGTAAATACGCTTGCTGAGGATGAACTGGCAAAAATATTTAGAGAATATGGGGAAGAAAGGAAAGCAATACAAATAGCAAGAGAAATTGTCAGTGAAAGAAAGAAAAAAATTATCAACACAACTGAAGATCTGGTCAATATTATTTTGAGGGTAAAACCAATTTTTAGAAAACAGAGAATTCACCCAGCAACAAAAGTTTTTATGGCACTGAGAATTGCAGTAAATGGTGAATTAAGCGGACTTGAGAAATTCTTAACTGGATTTATAAAAAACAATCTTAAATGTGGTGGGAGGATTGTTGTCATTACATTCCACTCACTTGAAGATAGAATCGTAAAAAAGAGTTTTAATTTATTAGCCGGGAAATGTGTTTGCAGAATGCCCGTTGAACTCTGCAAATGCCCAAAGGAGAAAATTTTAAATATATTAAAGCCCTTTCCTTTAAAACCAAAAAAGGAGGATGTCTTAAAAAATAGGAGGATGAGGAGTGCAAAATTAAGGGGTGGAGAGAAGTTATGTTAAATATCTTCCGGGAGGCTCGAATATGTCAGTTAATTTTATTAATTTATTTTTTTTACGTCTTTTTAAGAGAGGAGATGTAATATTTTTAAAAAAGAATAATTCCTTACTTTTAGAAAAGAAAAAAAATCACAAAAGTGCTGAAGGTGAGAGGTTAAAAACGGTTTTAGCAGTCTTATTGATATCTATTTTTATTTCAGGACCATGGCTATATGCATCTTATTGTTCAAGTGAGATAGGTAGATTGAACAGAAGCATTGCCCTTTTAAAAGATAAGGAACAAAGTTGTCAACAGGAATATAATTCCCTGAAAGTTGAATATGCCAGACTTACTTCACCAGTCAATCTTAATGAAAAAATGAAAGAATTAGGTTTAAGATTTGCCAATGCCAATGAGATTAATTATCTGAATAATAGCGATATAAACAAAAGGAAAATGGCAAACAATTTTAAAATCCATTAATAGGGCATTTTAAAATGAGAGTTTATAGGGGAAGGGTATATTTTGTAGTTTGTCTTTCAATACTATGGGGAATTATTGTCGCTGGTAGAATTTTCTATTTAAAAGTAAATTTAAAAAATTATTATGAGAAAATGTTAAAACTTCAAAATTCATATAAGAGGTCTGAACTTGCAAAAAGGGGAGATATATTTGATAGAGGAATGGAAATTCTGGCCAGTAGTGAAAAAACTTTTTCTCTATATGTGGATGTAAAAAATGTTAAGAATAAAAAATATCTTGCTACAAAACTTTCAAAATTGTTGGGTTTACCTTTTAACCTGGTAATAAATAGAATAACTAAAAGGAAAGGCTTTTTACTGATCAAGAGGTTTATTCCACAAGAAGTGGCTGAAAAAGTCAGGAAAGAAAAACTTCCAGGTGTATATTTAATGGATGGTTATAAAAGGATATATCCTAAAGGTCCTCTTTTATCTCATGTGCTTGGTGGTGTAAAAATTGATAAAGGTGGTGAAAAGGGATTAATGGGGATTGAATATCAGTATGAAAATTTCTTAAAAGGTGAAAATGGGGTAATTTTTTATAAAAGAGATGCTTTAAGCAGGGTTTTAGAGCAGATAGAAACCAAAAAACCCATACCAGGCGATAATTTAATACTTAGTATTGATATTAGATTGCAATATGTTCTTGAAAAAGCACTTAAAGATGGAATATTAAAAGCAAAGGCAAAAAGGGGAACTGCAATATTGATGGACCCATATACTGGTGAGATTTTAGCATATGCATGCTATCCATCTTTTGACCCGGGAAATTTGAGAAAGGCCAATAGAAAAAGTTTGAGAAACTTTGCCATAACAGATGTATTTGAACCTGGTTCAACTTTTAAAATTGTAACTTTTGCAGCAGCTATTCAGGAAGGTGTTTATAGTTTAAATGACAAAATTTATTGTGGAAATGGGAAAATTAAATTATTTAACACAGTAATAAGAGATCATCATAAATATGAACTTCTTTCTGTAAATGATATTTTGACTCATTCTTCAGATGTTGGAACCATAAAAATGGCACTGAAGTTAGGGGATAAAACAGTATATAATTATATGAAAAGATTTGGATTTGGTGAAAAGACAGGCGTAGATTTACCAGGTGAGAGCAAGGGATCTTTAAGAAATTATAAGTTGTGGGAGAGAACTTCAT
>JALULU010000414.1 GCA_027040585.1 Acidobacteriota bacterium
AGTTTGATCCAGCAAGAATTCACAACGGATACGATTTGTCAAGGGTTACAAATCTTGATGAAGTCATGTACGGTGGTTTGGATGTTTTAGGTAGAGTAGGGGATGTTTTTTGGTGCGAAAGTTAAGTTATACACAATATAAAAATCGTATTGGTTTGAATGATGGAAAAGAGTTTATTAACGATAGAACAGAAGTTGTTTTAAACTTTCCCTTTAAAGACTGTGTGCTTGAAGGTGGTCAGACAACAGAAGAGGGAGAAGATACATATTTCAAATATGAGGAAGAAAAGACTAAAACGGTTAATAAGCAAAAGGTTAAAGAGCCTGCTGGCTACAAAGAGTATAAAACCAAAAGGCAAGAAATCTTTTTCAATCAGGTTTTAGCCAAAGATGAGATTGATAGGTTATTTGATCCCAAGGTATTGGTGAAGTGGAAACGATATACTGAAAATGGTGAAGAAGAAGTAAAAGAGATAAGAAGAAATGAGAATGAAACAATAGAAGAAAATTTGATTCTAAAAGGAAATAATTTATTGGCACTTCATTCATTAAAATCTAAATTTTCTAATAAAATAAAGTTTGTGTACATAGATCCACCTTACAATACAGGAGATGACAGCTTTAAATATAACGATAGGTTTAACCACTCAACTTGGCTCACATTTATGAAAAATAGATTGGAAATAGCAAAACAATTGTTGAGAGAAGATGGTGTAATTGCTATTCAGTGTGATGATAATGAACAGGCATATCTGAAAGTCTTGTTGGATGAAGTTTTTAAAAAAGAACAATACGAAACGTCCTTTTATGTTCAGGTAAGATATGAAAATAAAACATTATCAGAGGATAATGATTTTCAAAAGGTAATGGAGGTAATTCATATCTATTCTAAAAACCATAGTGTATTCCTTCCCAACAAATTGAAAGAAGACTATTTATTAGACAAATTTAAGTATCAGATTAAAGAACTAACTAATGGTGAGCTTATAGAAATTAATGGAAAGAAGGTTGAAATCTTTAAAGAGGGTGATTATGAAATTGTGGAGGTTGAGCCTAATATTGATGGCTTAAAAGAAACTTGGGCAACTGGAAGTCTCATAAGACAAGGGGGAACGGCCGCAGAATTTTTAAGTAAATACTTAATAGGATAATGCCCTGAAAAATCCGGACAACTTTTTGGCTGGATTTATTTCCACCTCATGCGCTGCCTAATCATGCCACCTTTTTGATAAAATCAAGGTAAACATTCATCGGTTTTTGATAATCAAGTGAT
>JALULU010000415.1 GCA_027040585.1 Acidobacteriota bacterium
TTCCAAGTTGAGGGAGTCCCCTCTCTATTGCCCTATCGGAGACACAATCTGGATTTGAAAACTCAATTTTACCGCCATCCTCAATGTAATTTAAATCATCCCCATCCCCCATTCCATTTTCAACCGCCCATTTTGCACCACTTTTTAAGACCTTTTTGAGTTCCTTTCTGCTTAATTTAAAATCCTTTCTCTTACTTCCAACACCACAGGGTACATTTTGAAAAATACCATTTACAAGGGATATTAAATTATCTTCAATCTCACTGTATTTTAAATTTGATACAAGAAGTCTAACACCACAATTTATATCGTAACCAACACCACCTGGAGAAATCACACCATTTTCAAAATCAAAGGCAGCAACACCACCAATTGGAAAGCCATATCCCCAGTGGATATCTGGCATGGCTATTGAGTACTTTAAGATACCTGGCATTGTGGCAACATTTGCAAGCTGAAGAAGTGCCTCATCCTCTTTAATGTGGGGAAGCATTTTAGAAGTGGCATAGAATACTCCATCAACACGCATTGGACCAAACTTTTTTATTCGGTATTTGTACTTATCAACCTTTTCAACATTAGATAAAACTTCACCAATACCCAACCTCAATTCTTAACCTCCACATAAATTAAAGGATTACATAGTGATTCTATTTTTAAACGGAAATAAATTCAACGAAAAAAAGAAAAAAAATTAGTGATGTTGATTTTAATCAAAATATGTGTGGTGGGTTTTTACCTGTGGGGGTCAAAATGTGTGGGGTGTGGGGGTCAGACCTCAATACATGGGGTGTGGGGGTCAGACCTCAATACATGGGGTGTGGGGGACAGACCTCGATACATGTGAGTAATTTGTTGGGGTCATGTTGGGGTCAGACCTTGACAAAACTCGATATTAATCAAAATATGTGGGGTCAGACCTCGACTTTTACAGACCTCAATATATGTATGTGGGTAATGTGATGTGGGGGTCAGACCTCAATATAAAAGACCTTAAAGAAAAAGCATATACAAAAAATTTTTTTTAATAAGTACTACAAAGCAAGAAACAATGATGTGAAAAGTTCCCATTAAAGGGACCCCTATTATTTACTGGTTATTTATTTGATTTAAAAGCAAACATAAATCAACGGCATTTATAACACCATTACTATCTACATCTGAATTTGAAAGATTTACACCTGAATCTCCAACATTTGACGCAAGGTAATTTGCAAGTAAAATTGCATCATTTATATTAACATTTCCATCATTGTTCACATCTCCACTTGAAGTTGGAGTGTAAGGATTACACGTAGCGGTATTAACATTCACAGTCCATGAGTTAAGTATCCCAGTATCTGAACTGGCATTATCAGAGACATTCAATGTCCAGTTACCCTGTGCATTTTCACCGTTAAAGTCATCCACATTAAAATCCTGATTAATGTCACTATCACTACCACCTTCTCTATTCCAGAGTGTTGCTGTTGTCCCCGATGGGGATGTTAATTTTATTATCAAATCCCCAACATAAGTGTGGGTTATATTAATATGAACAACCAACCCATCAATTACCTCACTGTCATTTACCTGAAGTGTACTATCAACTCCATTTGAATCATTGTCAGGTATGTCCTTTGGAACATCTGAGGAATCATAACTATTTGTTATACTTTCACCTATGGTTTCTGTGATATTATCATTATCTGCTCCCTCATCCGAATTAACAGTAAAGGTTAAATTTATTTCTCCACCACAATCCACATCCGAATTTACCTTAAATCTGAAACTGCCAACTGTTGATGTTTCTGATTCACCCGGGTTAATAACTCCATAACTATATCCATTTTGAAGAATTGTTACATTTGAAGAATTTGCACTAATAGTGCCAGAAACATTATGAGAGGCTGCATTACCATTATTTTTAACAGTTATTAATAAATCCCAGGTCTCTCCTGGATCTATATAATTATCTCCATTTCCATCATATTCTTGAAGTTGATAACTTTCCATTACAGTATCACCCTGAGGATCCATCTGAACATTTACCTCAGTGGCATCACCATCGTTAACTGTTACCTGAACATCCTTACTTGCGTATCCTTCCGCAGTAAAGTGGAGTGTATATGTACCCGGTTTTAAGTACCTATGATAATCTCCCACATCTGGATCTGTATAAAACTTCATTCCCCTATCATCCACAGTAATTGTTGCACTTATTGGATTTCCAGTTGAAGAATCTGTAACTATTCCCTTCACTCCTTTGTGGCACATATCCATAAAGTGTAGCATACTCTCCCTGTTATCATCCCATAGTCCCGGTAACGCTGATGCATCAGGCCATTTATCATCTGAAAGCTCAATTGTTACCTCCATATCCCCAAGCCACACATAATTCCAGTCCTGCATTCCACCAGAAACAGCATACCAGTTATTTCCATTTGTAATACCATGTTCAAATTCAGATGAATTCCACATTGGTGAATTATACTGGGAATATGTCTCAGAAAGAGTTATAAATTCATCATCATCTGGACAGGCTGCATAGGAACCACTTGAAATATTCGGGTCATCATCCCATGGATAATTTACAACAAGAGCTCCTGTATGAAAATTTGCAGAAAGCACAGGCCTCCTTGGAGAGAAAAAGTTCATTATATCCTGAACTTCTATGGGCCTTCCATCAGGGGTGTTATTGGGATCATCAACCCTGTCTGGAAAACTTCTATTTAAATCCTGATTGTCAGCATTTTCCCTCTGATGGAGCACATATCCATCTGGGTTCATAAGGGGCATTATGTAAATTTCAGTATTATCTACTAAATTTGTTACTGTCTCATCAGTTCCATAGTTATCAACTAAATAATTTATAAGATTTAAACACATTTCCATTCCTACCGGTTCATCACCGTGCATTGTAGAAATATACTTAAATTCAGGTTCATATTCTTCTGTATTCACATTATCAGAAATCTTCATAACCCATAAATCCCTGTTTTGAACAGATTTTCCTGCACTATATAAATGGCATATATCGGGATGGGCATTTGCAATATTTTGCATCTCTGTGGTAAGTTCATCATAGGTATGATAGGCATCAAGGGGATTACCACTTTTTAGTCCAAGCTCATGATATTTTTTCCACTGTTCTTCAGCCCTGTCTTCAATTCTATATGCCTCAAAACCATTTTCCTTTAATTTGTTTAATTCTTTATCATTTACGTAAACAATTGCAAAACCATTTTTAAAAGATACCCTATCAATATCAACACCAAATTTTATAAGGTTTCTCACATCTACCTTATCATACACTCTAACAAGAGCTGGCGTCCTTTTTACTGGATATGAAAAAGACAAAAAAGTTAAAAGAAAAGAAAAAATAAGCAATAAAGTAATTTTTCTCACCTAATCCTCCTAAAAATCTTAAGCCAACATATTATATTGACTAATTGTTAAAATAGTATGAAAAAATTTTAATATTTAAAAAACTTTTGGGAGACAGACCTAATATTTGGGAAAATTTTGTGAGGTCAGACCTCGATGAAAGACTTAGATGGAAAATTCTTTTTAGTCCGGGGAAATATTGGGGGACAGACCTCGTCGATGGGAAATATTGGGGGACAGACCTCGTCGATGGAAGGGAATGTAACGTTGGGGACAGACCTCGATGAAGAAAAATTAAAATTTAAAAATTTAAAAAATTCTCATCTAATTCTTTACCATCTGAAATTTTGAAAATGAAAAGAGGAGAAGTGAAACAAAGGCAAAAAATATTCCCATGAAAAAAAGATAGTGTGGATTAAAGTTCCACAGAATTCCAGCAAGTAAATTGCCAAGCATTAAAGAAAAGCCTGTAATTCCGTGAAAAACACCATAAGCAGTTCCCCTTATCTCATCCCCTGTTAAATCAGCCACAAATGCCCTCTGATTTCCATCCACAATTGCATAGGTTATTCCATAAAGCATAAAGGAAATTAAAAATAAAAAGAAGGTATTAAAAATAAGAAATGTAATGAGTGTTACTACATACAAAAAATATCCAGATATTAAAACCTTCTTTCGCCCAATTTTATCTGAAAGTTTTCCAAAAGGAGTGGAAAAAATAGCATAAAATACATTAAAAAATATGTAAAGCAAAATTGGAAGGGTAAACTTTTCAAATCCACTAAAATACCTCTCAGAATAAATCATAAAAAACATATAACTAAAATTTGAAATGTTAAAAATTGCCCCAATTAAAAGATATATCCTAAAATCCCTATTTAAATTTTTAATCTCAGAAAAAATTCCCCTTCTTTTAACACCTTTTTCACCAACTTCCTCAACAAAAAAAATTGGTATCAGAGAAAAAAATGAAACAATTGAGGCAATCAGAATTATATTTTTAAAAGAAAATTTAAATTTCCAGAATAAAACAAGTGCTCCAACTGAACCTAAAATTGCCCCTAAAGTATCAAATGTCCTGTGTATTCCAAAGCCCTTTCCCTTTGACTTAGTGGATTTTGAGATTATGGAATCTCGTGGAGATGTTCTAATCCCCTTTCCAACCCTTTCAAGGGATGTAAAAATTAAAACCTCTTCCCATATCTTTGATAGTGATAGAAAAAACTTAAATATTGAAGATATAAAGTACCCCAAAAAGACAAGGGGCTTATTTTTCCCATATTTATCCCCAATATAGCCAGAAAAGATTTTTAAAACATTTGAAACTAAATCTCTTATACCACCAATAAATCCTATTACAAACCCGCCCCCACCAAGGGATTCTATAAAAAATGGTAAAATTGGAAGGATTAATTCACTGCTAAAATCGTTTAAAAGACTTACAATGCTCAGGAGGTAAATATTTTTCTTTTTATCCATAAAAAAGGTAGGGGCAAAAAATGCCCCCAGATAAATTTATTTTACAGCGGCCTGTGCCGCTGCAAGTCTTGCAATTGGAACTCTATAAGGTGAGCAACTTACATAGTTCATTCCAACCCTGTGACAGAATTCAACCGATGAAGGTTCACCGCCATGCTCACCACAAATTCCAACCTTTAGGTTTTCTCTTGTATAGCGACCCTTTTCTATTCCGATCTTTATGAGTTTTCCAACCCCATCCACATCTAAAACAGCAAAAGGATCTTCTTTCAAAATTCCTTTTTCAAGATATATCTTTATAAACTTACCTGCATCATCCCTTGAGTATCCAAAAGTTGTCTGAGTTAAATCATTCGTCCCAAAAGAGAAAAACTCTGCTTCTTTGGCTATCTCATCCGCAGTTAAGGCAGCTCTTGGAATTTCAATCATTGTCCCAATTAGAAATTTTACATCGACACCCTGCTCTTTAAAAACATCTTCTGCAACTTCAAGCACAACTTCTTTCTGAGCCTTAAGTTCCTCAACCTTTCCAACAAGGGGAATCATTATCTCAGGTTTTACGTCAATTCCTTCTTTTTTACAAATACATGCAGCCTCAAGTATTGCCCTTGCTTGCATTTTTGTAATCTCAGGATATGTTATCCCAAGTCTGCAACCTCTGTGCCCAAGCATTGGATTCATCTCGTGAAGTTCCTCAACCCTTGAAAGAAGTTTTTCTTTCTCATTTATTTTATTTTCATCTTCTCCCCTTTCCTTCATAACAGCAATTTCAACCATCAGTTCTTCTCTTTTTGGCAAAAACTCGTGAAGTGGAGGGTCTAAAGTTCTTATTGTAACTGGATAGCCATCCATTGCCTTAAAAATTCCTATAAAATCCTCACGTTGCATGGGGAGTAATTTTTCAAGTTGTTTTTCCCTCTCTTCTTTAGTTTCAGCAAGAATCATTGCCTGAACATGGGGAAGCCTTTCCGGGGCAAAGAACATGTGCTCAGTTCTGCAGAGCCCAATCCCTTCAGCACCAAACTCCCTTGCGAGTTTTGCATCCTCAGGTACATCGGCATTGGTTCTTACACCAAGCTTCCTGAACTTATCGCAAATATCCATAAATCTCTTAAAATAGCCACTCTTTAAATCGGGATTCCTCTTTTTCAAAAATCCTTCGTAAACTTCTCCCTTTCCACCATCAAGGGAAATGTAGTCTCCTTCTCTATATTTCTTCCCGTCTGGTGTTATTAGAACCTTCTCATCTTCATCAACTGTTATATTTGAACTTCCTGCAACACAGGGTATACCCATACCCCTTGCAACAACAGCTGCATGACTTGTCATACCACCCCTTGCAGTAAGTATCCCTTCAGATGCTTTCATTCCATGTATATCGTCTGGACTTGTCTCAAGCCTGACTAAAATTACAGGTTCTCCATTTTTAGCAAGTTCCACAGCATCGTCCGCAAAAAATACAATCTTACCGGATGCCGCTCCTGGAGATGCTGGAAGCCCCTTTGCAATTACCTTAAACTCCTGATTCTCGTCAAAAACTGGGTGTAACAACTGGTCAATATACTCTGGGAATACCCTTAAAACAGCCTCCTGCTCAGTAATCAGCCCTTCATCTACCATATCACATGCAACCCTTACAGCAGCCTGTCCAGTTCTCTTACCTGTACGGGTCTGAAGCATGTAGAGTTTTCCCCTCTGAATTGTAAACTCAAAATCCTGCATATCCTTATAGTGTCTCTCAAGTTTTTCAGTTATCTCCTTTAACTGTTCATAGACCTCTGGCATAATTTTCTTAAGTTCATCCAATTTGTAAGGAGTTCTTATACCTGCAACAACATCTTCACCTTGAGCATTTGGCAAAAATTCACCGTAAAATTCCTTCTCACCTGTGGATGGATTTCTTGTAAATCCAACTCCTGACCCTGAATCTTCTCCCATATTTCCAAAAACCATTGTCTGAACATTAACAGCAGTACCTAAATCATCGGGTATTTTATGGATTTTTCTATATTCAATTGCCCTCTGGTTATTCCAGGACTCAAAAACTGCCTCAATTGCCATGTACAACTGCTCTTTTACATTTTGTGGAAAACTTTTTCCCTCTTTTTTAACAAAGTTCTTAAACTCATCTATCAATTCAAGTAAATCCTCTGCAGTAAACTCAGTATCAAGTTTAATTCCCTTTTCTTCTTTTTTTCTGTCAATAATCCTCTCAAATTTGCTCTTATCAATTCCTAAAACAACATCTGAAAACATTTGAATAAACCTTCTATAGCAATCATAAGCAAAACGGGAATTGCTGGTTAAATTTTTAAGTCCCTCAACCGTTTCATCGTTTAGACCTAAATTCAATATTGTATCCATCATCCCAGGCATTGAGATCTTTGCACCAGACCTAACTGAAACGAGTAGTGGATTTTCTCTATCCCCCAATTTTTGTCCAAGAATTGATTCAAGTTTACTTAAAGATTCCTCAATCTCATTTATAATATATTCTGGTAAATTTTTATCATTTCCATAATAAATTGCACACACTTCTGTGGAAATTGTAAAGCCCGGTGGCACAGGCAATCCCACATTTGTCATCTCAGCAAGTCCTGCACCCTTACCACCCAAGAGGTCTTTCATATTTCCATTGCCATCCGCATGACCATTACCAAAAAAGTACACATACCTTTTCCCTTCCATTTTAATAATCCCTCCTTTAATCTATTTTTTTATTTAATTTCTTACTAAATTAATCTACTCACCTTCATAATAATAATCAAGCCCAAGATGGGTAATTATTTCTTCTCCCATCATATGCCTCAATGTATTTTTAAGTTTTGTCTTCTGTATAAATAAATCATGCTCTGGATACAAGTTTCTTGCATGGTGTGGTGACTTAAAATAAAAAGAAAGCCATTCCTGAATCCCATACATACCAGCCCTTTTAGCAAGGTCCATAAAAAGCACAAGGTCAAGTACCACAGGTGCTGCAAGAATACTATCTCTACATAGAAAGTCTATTTTTATCTGCATTGGATATCCAAGCCAACCAAAAATATCAATGTTATCCCATCCCTCTTTATTATCGCCTCTTGGTGGATAGTAGTTAATTCTCACCTTGTGATACAAATCACCATAAAGTTCAGGATATAAGTCAGGCTGTAAAATTTGCTCAAGCACTGATAGTTTACTTGTCTCCTTTGTTTTAAATGATTCTGGATCGTCAAGAACCTCACCATCTCTGTTTCCAAGTATATTTGTTGAAAACCAGCCATCAATACCAATCATTCTTGCCTTAAGTCCCGGTGCAATTATGGTCTTCATCAAAGTCTGACCAGTTTTATAGTCTTTCCCTGCAATTGGAACTTTGTTTATATTTGCAAGTTCCTCAAGTGCAAGTGTATCAGTATTTAAATTGGGAGCACCATTTACAAAAGGAATCCCAAGTTTTAATGCCGCATATGCATAGATCATACTTGAAGGAATATCTGGATCATTTTCTTTAAGTCCCTTTTCAAACTTTTCAATTGTCGAGTGAACATCTTTTTCAGGCATATAAATTTCTGTAGAGCCACACCAGATCATAACAGCCCTGTCGCACTTATTCTTTTCCATAAAATTCTTTATATCATCCATAACCATTTCAGCAAGTTCCATCTTGTTATTTGCCTTCTTTACATTTGGGCCATCAAGTTTTTTTACATATCTTTTATCAAAGACAGCCTTCATTGGTTTTATCTGTGAAAGTTCATCTTTAATTGGATCTAAATGTTCCCTTTTTAAAACTCCTGCCTTAACTGCTGCTGTATAGCAGTCATCTTCAAAAATATCCCACCCACCAAATACAAGCTGATTTAGGTTTGCAAGTGGTACAAAATCTTTTATAAGTGGAAAATTTTTCTCAGTTCTTTTCCCTACTCTTATTGTACCCATCTGAGTAAGAGAACCAAAGGGCTTAGCAAGTCCTTTCCTAACGTTCATAACACCAGAGATAAAAGTTGTGGCAACAGCCCCAAGCCCTGGTATCAAAACAGCAATCTTTCCATCCGTTGGTTTTATTTCCATACCTTTTTTCATAATATAACCTCTCAATTTATTTTTTTTCTTTCACAAATTCAGAAAAATCACAAAAACTCTCAAATAATACACCTATTGATTTTAAAAGTTCAAGTCTATTTTCTCTTATTGGGATATTATCACTCATAACAAAGACCTTGTCAAAAAAATTTTCAAGGGGATTGCTAAACCTTGAAATTTCCTTAAGTGCTTCATCATACCTTCCATTTTCAATATGATTTCTTATCTCTTCTTCAACGCTCAAGTAAAGTCCGTAAAGTTTCTCCTCCTCTTCCTCCCTAAATAAATTCACATCCACATTTCCGGTTGGTATGTAATCCTGCTTTGAAATGATATTTTTTATTCTCCTGTCAGCAAGAAATATTGAGTTAAAACTCTCATCCTCCCTTATCTTTTTAAGGGAATTTAACCTCAAAAGTGCATCATGGGGTCTAAAAACACCATGTCTTAAAATAGCCCTTACTTCATCGTATAAAAATCCCATTTCCTTAAATATAAATTCCACCCTTGTTGCTAAAAAGGATATCAACTCTTCTAATTTCTCATCCCTGTTAAACTCAAGTTTCTCTGAAAATATGTCAAAGACAAAATTAAAAATTTCACCCAAATTTAAATCTAATTTCCCCTCAATTAAAATCTTGTAAACTCCATTTGCCATTCTTCTTAACCCAAAGGGGTCCTTTGAACCAGTTGGTGCGCCTTTAACAATTAAAATCCCAATCAGAGTGTCTATCTTATCGCTTAAGGAAACTATTTGACCTCCAAGATTTTCTGGTATCTCGTCCTCAAAGTTTTCAGGTTTATAGTGATAATAAACTGACTTCCAGATATTTTCAGGATATTTTTGTTCCCTTAAATAGATTCCACCCATTACACCTTGAAGTTCTGGAAACTCGCCAACCATCTCAGTTAGTAAATCACACTTTGAAAGAAGTGAAGCACGTTTTATATCCTTTTTAAAATCATTTTTTTTCTCAAGTTTTTCACATATAACCTCTGAAATTTTCTCCATTCTCTTTGATTTATCGTAATAACTCCCTAAATCCTCTTGAAAGAGAACATCCTTTAAAAAATCCACCTTATTTCCCAAATCCTCCTCTAAATCCTTCTGGTAAAAAAATTTGCCATCTTCAAGCCTTGCCCTTAGTACCCTCTCATGACCCTCCTCAATTTCACCTGTCTCGTCCTCTGGCAAATTGATTACAGTTACAAAATGGGGCACAAGATTTGAGTTTTTATCTGTTAAATAAAAATACTTCTGATGCTTTCTCATAACAGTTGTCAAAACTTCATATGGAATTTTAAGAAAATCCCTGTCAAAATCCCCAATAATAGCAGTTGGGTACTCATTTAAATTTATAACCTCATTTAAAAGAGGTTTATCCTCATGAATTTTATATCCACTATTTTCTTCAATCTCACTAAACTCTTTTAAGACCTTCTTGTGCCTTTTTGATACGTCAACTACAACGAAATTTTTAATAAGTTTATCTGTATAATCTTTAAAATTTAAGACCTCAATTTTCTTTTCACCTAAAAACCTGTGGCCAAAGGTCATATTGCTTGACCTTACCCCGCCAATTTCAAAATCCACAACCTCGCCATTAAGTATTGCAAGGATATTTCTTATGGGCCTTACAAATCTAAATTTATCCTCCCTCCAGTACATTGTTTTCCTAAATGAAATTTTCCTTATAACGTCTGGCAAAATCTCACCTAAAATTTCTTTAGCATACCTTCCCACAACTTCTCTCTTAAGGGCAAGATACTCAGCATCCCCCTTTTTCACAAAGGAAATTTCATCAATCGATATTTTATTTTTCTTTGAAAAACCTATTGCCGCCTTAGTGAAATTTCCATCACCATCCACAGCAATTTTTTTTGGGGGTCCATAGACAATCTCCTCCCTGTCTTCCTCCTTCTCACTTAATTTTGAAAGAAGGATAAGTCTTCTCGCTGTAAAATAGGTTTTTATATCAAATATTTTTAAATGGTAATTTCCAATTTCACGCTTAAAATTTTCCTCAAGGTGGAAAATACCTTCACTTAGCATTCTCGCAGGAATCTCTTCGCATCCTATTTCTAAGAGAAATTCAACTTTATTCATAGGGTTTTCTCCTTAACTTTTTTAAGAAATGGAAAATCAAGTTCTTCTCTTTTATCTATATACTTTTTAGCAACCTCACAAGAAATATCCCTCACCCTTTTTATGAGACTAACCCTTTCAGTGACACTTATTGCCCCCCTTGAATCAAGGAGATTAAATGTGTGTGAACATTTAAGGCAGTAGTCATAAGCAGGGAGTACATTACCAGAATCTAAAAGCCTATAAGCCTCCTTCTCATACATTTCAAAGAGTTTAAAGAGCATATCTATATCTGCAAGTTCAAAATTATACCTTGAAAATTCAATTTCCTCCTCAAGCCTTATATCTCCATAGGTAAAGGTGTCATTCCAGGGAAGGTCATAAATACTTTCAACCTTAAAAATGAATGTTCCAATCCTTTCAAGTCCGTAGGTTATCTCACAGGAAATTGGATTTAAATTAATTCCCCCAGCCTGCTGAAAGTAGGTAAACTGGGTTATTTCAAGCCCATCAAGTAAAACCTGCCAGCCAACACCCCATGCGCCAAGTGTTGGGGACTCCCAGTTGTCCTCTTCAAATCTAAAGTCATGCTTTCTTAAATTTATACCAAGGCTTTCAAGGCTTTTAATGTAGATATCCTGAACATCATCGGGAGATGGCTTTAAAATAACCTGAAACTGGAGGTGCTTTTGAACCCTATTTGGATTTTCCCCATATCTCCCATCTGTTGGTCTCCTTGAAGGCATAACATAGCCAACTCTGTAGGGTTCAGGTCCAAGGACCCTCAAAAAAGTTTCTGGATGCATTGTGCCAGCACCTACCTCAATGTCATAAGGCTGCTGTATAACACAGTCCTCACCTGCCCAGAACTCCTGAAGTTTAAGTATTATTTCCTGAAAGTTTTTAATCCCCATAAAAATTGACCCTGCAAAAGTTTTTAAATGAGTAAATATAACAGAAAAAGGTAGAATTTTAAATTAAAAAATGAATAAAAAATAGAATACTCTATTTCTTTTTAAATCTTTTTTTTTAAATACTTGGATGTTTTTATGTATTATTTAATCACTATAAATAAAGTGATATCAATATGCCACACCCTATATAAATTACCTCACAAGTTTCTTCACCCACTTCCTTCATTTAAAATTTTTCACACTTTTTCATAGGGGAGAGACCTCAACAAAAAGAAGAAAAAAATTGGAAAAGAGTTCAGTTTCTAATTTACCCTACAATTGGATATAGTTTTAAAAGATTTATTAAGAAATTTTTAAAGATAAATAGAGCACTTCTTCCACCACTTAAGCCAAGTTCCCTATTTTCATCATACCCCACCCAGATTACAACAATTAGATTTTTGCATATTCCAACAAACCAGCCATCCTTTGAGGTACCGGTTTTACCTGCAAGGGGTAAAAATTCCAAAAAAGGTTTTAATCTCCTTCCTGTACCACTTTTAATAACTTCCTTAAGCATTTCAAAGACAATTTTTGTGGATCTACTTGAAGCAATTTTTCTAAAAATTTTTCTCTTCCCCCTAAAAAAAGTTGTATCAAGTTCTGTGCCCCCATTTAAAAATAACGTATATGCCCTTCCTATCTCAATGGGACTTACATCAATTGTGCCAAGTGCTGTTGATGGGTATGGCACAGCACTATTTTTAAACCCAAGTTGATTTATAAAATCAGATACACTTTTAAAACCAACCATCTTAGCATATTTAACTGTAGCAACGTTGTCTGACTTTGAAAGCGCCTTTTTCATATCAACATTTCCATAGTATATATTTTCATAGTTGTGGGGCGTATATTTTCTCCTGCCATATCTAAAAACAATTGGATGATCATCAACAACTGTATCTGGAGAAATCCCGCTACCTACAACACATAGATAGACAAAGGGTTTTATAATGGATCCTGCCTGCCTTCTAATGTAAACCGCTCTATTAAACTGGGATTTAAAATAGTCAAGCCCACCAACCATCCCCAGAATATTTCCATTTTTTCCATTTATCACAATCCCTGCAACCTGTGGATTTTGATAATTTCCCATTTTATGTAGTTCTTCTAAAATCTCTAAATATCCATCTTTAACACCCCTTTCAAGTGCAAGCTGGATCTCTCTGTTAAGGGATGAATAAATTACATCAGAATTACCACTTAAATTTTTTGAGACGTAATCTGCAAAATATGGGGCAATGGATACTTTAACCATTTTCAGATTCAATTTTTCCTTTTCACCTAAAATATATTCCCTTTTTGAAATAAACCCATTTTGATACATTAACTTTAAAACTTTATTTCTCCTATTTACTGCAAAATCAGGATGCGTGTAAGGGCAATATTTAACTGGAGATCTCACCATTCCTGAAAGCAAAGCAAGTTCTGATGTTGTCAGGTTGTTTAAATCCCTTCCAAAATAGACAAAGGCCGCTTCTCTAAATCCATGTATCTCAAATCCATTTACCTGACCTAAATATACAAAATTGGCATATAATTCAAGGAGTTCCTTTTTAGAAAATCTACCCTCTAAAATATTTGAAATAAATGCCTCTTTAAATTTCCTTTTAAAACTTCTCTCAGGTGTTAAAAAAAGATTCTTTACAATCTGTTGGGTTAAGGTACTTCCCCCCTGAACAATTCTGCCCGCCATTAAATTTTTTACCATCGCCCTTAAAATCCCAAAGTAGTCAATACCAGAGTGTTTAAAAAATCTTTTATCTTCAGCTGATAAAATTGCGTAGATTAAATTCTCTGGAAGCTCATTGTATTTTAAAAATTTAAACTTAAAATTTCCCTTTGAAAAACCAATTACTTCAGGAGATATGTAAAACCTCTTGACTTCCCTTTTTCTCAAAATATCGTAAATTCTACTTACACCCTCATTCCCAAAGTCAATTTCAACAACCTTATATGGATACCTTTTAGACCAAATTTTACTGTTTCTGATGTAAACTTTGTCTCCATCTTTACTTATATAAAAAGAGTTTTCATAGGAAAGGGAACCTGAAAATTTATAACCACTACGCAAAAGCATATTTTTAAGATAATCTGAACCTATCCTCTCACCAACAAATACAATTGAAGGGGATGTAAAAATTTCAGGTATTTTTCTTATTTTCTTATCCAAAATTGCCCTATCAACAAGTATTGAAAAGTGAAAGTAAAAATAGGTATAGAAGACAAAAGACAAAATAAGTAGAAATAAAACCAAAAATAGTAAAAATTTTAAAAGATTCACACCTTTTTTATCAACTTTTACCTTAATTTTCCTTCTCTTTGCCATTTTCTACCTGAGTTTTATTGAAAGTGCTGCAAGAAGTGCTAAAAATAGTGAAATAATCCAGTACCTAACCACAAGTTTAGACTCAGCAATCCCCCTTACTGTAAAGGTATGGTGAATGGGAGCCCTTGTAAAAATTCTCCTACCTATTCTCATACCAATTTTTTCCTGTATAAGGGATGAAAATATGGTGACAACGAAAATTGCCCCAACAAGTGGGAAAAGCATCTCTTCCTTGGTAAAAAAGGCTGACATTCCAAGTACAATTCCAATTGAAAGGGATCCAGTATCTCCCATAAAAACCTCAGCAGGATAGGTGTTATACCACAAAAATCCAAAGAGCCCGCCAACAAGTCCACTTAAAAAAACTGAAACCTCCCCTAAATTTCTAATATAGGGAAATAGAAAGTGGGTTGATAAAATTTTATTACCAATGATATATGCAAAACCAATATAAACTGCACATACTGGAATAGATGTCCCGGTTGCAAGGCCATCAAGTCCGTCTGTTAAATTGACCGCATTTACAACTGAAAATAAGACGAAAACAGCAAATACAGCATAGATGAAGTAGTTAAGCTCAAAAAGTGGATTTTTATAAAATGGAATGTAAAACTTAAGTTTTATCGCATCTGGAATTGGGGAAAAATCAGAAAATATGTATAAAGAGAAAGGAATTATAAATAAAAGCTGAAGGAGTGTTTTCATCTTTTCACTTAGTCCAAAAAGGGAGGATTTAAACCTCACCTTAAGGTAATCATCTATAAAACCAACAATTCCAAAATATAGTAATCCTGCAAGTAAAAGTTTAACAAAGGAATTATTCCACCTTATCCAGATTAAAGATGAAATAACAGTTGAAAAAATAAAAATTAAGCCACCTGCAGTTGGGGTACCCCTTTTTGAAGAAATGTCAACTGACGCATACCCTTCCCCTGCATCCCTTATCCCCCTTTCGTAGAGTTCCACAATTATCCTATGACCAAAAAGGATAACAAAAGTAAGGGATGTAATCATGGATGCTATAAATCTAAAAGTAACATAGTCAATAAGCCTGAAAAATCCAAAGTTTACCCCAATTTCCCTTAGATATGAAATTAAAAGTTCAATCATCTAATCTAACTTCTCCAAAAATGTATAGAGTTTATAGTACTTATCCCTAATGCTATATTTGGGCTTAAAATAGGAGGTTGTAATTAACATCTTAAGGGCAAGATTATAGACCCTATCTCTATCCTTAAATCCTCCACCCCTAAACCCATTTAAAATGCCATCAAGCACCGCCTCTCTGTATGATACATTTTCCTTTGTAATGTATTTTTCAATGATTTTGTAATAATTTTCCTCATCAATATAAAAGGGAAGTGTTCTTAAAACCTCACACTTTACCTCGAAGTGCTGAAAGGATTTGTCTAAAAGGGAAAGCATTCTATTTAAATATTTTTCTTTATCAACAATTTCGCTGTGAAAAATTCTCAAAAACCTTACCCCTTCCCTCCTTACTTCATAGTAAGAATCCATCAGAGAAAGATCAACAACTTCCATTTCCTTTGAAAAAAACTCACCAATCTCTATTATGGCTTTTAAAATATTCCTTCTTACAAAACCATTTGAGTTGTTAAACTTTTCAAGAAGTACATCAATTTTATCAGCTCTTTTAAGTGCACCAGAAAGTTTAACACCTTTATTAAAAACCTGCCAGCTATCACTTTTAAGATACTCATCTACCTTTGTGTTAAAAAATTTTATGTAGATGCTACCCTTGTTCTGTCTTTTTAAAAAGGAGATAATCTTTTCAATTTCTCCCTCAAAACTTATTCCACTTGAAACTGTAAGGGGATTTATGAAATTTAACTCCCCTTTCTTTAAAAGATGATCTATACTCTCAGTTAAAATCTCTTTAAAATTTTTATTAAATTCACCTTTGGCAACCTCCCCCATTTCATCTAAACCTTTTCTATCTTCAATGAGTTTAGAAATTGTACTTATAAAATCAAATTTTTCCACAAAAGAATTTCCATCCTCGTCCCTTTTTTCAAAGATAACTTCACAACCCCCCTTTTCAGCAAGGGCTATCCCATTTAACTCCTGGTGAAATCCAGGGAGATCCCTTTTTGGAATTAAAATTGATGGTTTTCCAAGGGCGCATATCTCTGTAATTGAACCAGCCCCAGCCCTTCCAACTACCAAATTGGATGCCTTCATGTAGTCAGACATCTGGTAGATAAAATTTGTAAAGATGTAAAAAATTTCACCATTCTCTCTCTTTAAAACCCCCCTTTTTATTCCATTTTCTTCAAAGACTTCAGGAGAAAATCCTTCTTTAGCTAAAATACTTTTTACATCCTCAAATCCATTGTAAGGATATTCAGAAAGCCCACATGAATGGATAATTAGCAAATCTTTAAATCTCATAAGTTCTGGAACACTTTTCGCAACTACTCTGTTAATATTTCTTGCCCCCATTGAACCGCCAGATATAAGTACTATAAACTTCTCCTTTGGAAGATTAAGCCCTTTTCTAACCTCATAAACATTAAAATCCTTGAGAAAATCACCCCTAACAGGATAACCTGAGTAGATACACCTGTTATTCCAGATAAATTTTACGCTCTCTTTAAAACTCAAAAAAACGAGGTCGGCAAATAGGGATCCAAACCTATTTAAAAGCCCCGGAAAAACGTTTTGTTCATCTAAAATGATTTTACATTTTAAAATGGGTTTTAAAAAAAATGCCCCAAGTATTACAGGTGCCGAAACATATCCCCCTGAGGCAAGGACAATGTTTGGTTTAAATTTTAAAAGTATGAAAATTGAGGACAAAAATCCTTTAAAAATTTTAAAAAAAGCAAGAGGTAATGATTTTTTTGAAACGCCAGAAATGGGTGATGATGAAATAAACTTAATTGGTATGTTTTGTTTTGGAACAATTTTTTCCTCAGCCTTTCCCTTACATCCAATGTAAATTACATCAGATATTTCAAAATTTTCCTTTAAAACGTTATAAATTGCAAGGGATGGATATACATGCCCGCCGGTACCTCCACCAGTCAAGACAAGCTTTAGCCCTTTTGTTTTCATTTTATACCTTAATTTCCAGTTGATCCAAATCCACCCTCCCCCCTATTTGTATCTGAGAGATTTTCAACCCTTATAAACTTTGCTCTCTCCACTTTCTGTATTAAAAGTTGTGCTATTTTAAAACCCTTCTCAATTTTAAAAGGTTCACCACCATGATTTATTATAAGAACCTTCACTTCGCCTCTGTAATCACTATCAATTACACCTGCCATTGTATCTATACCATTCCTCACAGCAATTCCACTTCTTGGCCATATGAGTCCTACATAACCTTCAGGTATTTCAACCCTTATACCAGTTGATATTAGGTGCCTCTCACCCGGTTTTAAAGTTATATCTTCATTTGAAAATAAATCAGCCCCAGCACTGCCTTCTGTTGAATAGTGGGGAAGTTTTCCTTCCCCAAATATTTTTACAATCATAAACTATTTTCCCTTTTGCTGGTTCATCATCTTATCAATTGCACCTAACATCATCTTTAATTTATCTTTATCAAAACCAGGTGCTCCAATATCATAAAGTCTTTGCCAGTATTTTTTTGCCATTTTAAAATTATTTTTACCGTGAAGATAAATTACCCCCATATTATAAAGGGCTGGTGGAAAATCTGGCTTATCTTTTAAAACTTCATTTAAAGTGGAAATGGCATCGTCTATTCTGTTTAAATTCACATAAGATGTAGCAAGGTCAACCATTACTGAATTAGATTTTTTAATCTTAATTGCTTTTTCATAGTATTTAGCAGCATTTTTAAAATCCCTTATATCGTAGTAAATATCCCCAAGCTTTTTTAGGGAATCAAAATCGTTTGGGTTTTTCTCTATATTTTTCTTAAGCAATTCAATATCCTTGTGAACCTTTTCCATATCCACCTTTTTAGTCTGCATCCCCATATTTTGCTCCATATTACCATTTCCCATGTTTTCATGTGGGTTTGTAGCGGCTGGAACACTTTGAGGAACAGGCTTTACACTCCTTTTACCAACAAAATATCCTGCAAAATAACCAATACAAAGTGAAATTACAATTAAAATCAAAGCAATTTTTTTGTCCATTTTTACTCCCGATTATTAATTTAGTTTTTAATTTTAATAAATTTTTAAGATAAATCAAATGTTTATAAAAAAAGGACCTGCTAAAATTTGCAGGTCCCAAAATAGTTATTTAAAAAACTCTTTATTCTTCAGATGTGCAGTCAATTTTAGTTGAAAGTTGTTTATAGAGGTTGTATTTAAACTTTGCCTTAACTTTTCCTTCTTTTATAAGGTTTTCATAGTTTTCAGGATTTGTCTTTTTGACTGCCCTAAATCTGTTCTCACTTCTTACAAAATCTTCATATTCAACTGTGAGTCTCTTCGTATCGAGTTGAAGTGGATTTTTACCTTCCTCAGCAAGTCTTGGGTCAAACCTATATAGTGGCCAAATTCCTGAATTTACAGCCTTTTTCTGATATTCAACACCCTTCATCATATCAATTCCATGTGCGATACAATGACTTTGTGCAACTATAAGTGATGGACCATCATAATTTTCAGCTTCAATAAATGCTTTTATACACTGAACAGGATTTGCAAGTGAGACCTGAGCCACATAGACGTGTCCATAGGTCATTGCCATCATACCAAGATCCTTTTTTGGAGTTGGTTTACCAGCAAAGGCAAACTTAGCAGAAGCACCAAGTGGTGTTGATTTTGAAGATTGGCCTCCTGTATTTGAATAAACCTCAGTATCAAGAACCAACACATTTACATTTTCTCTATTTGCAATTACGTGATCAAGTCCACCATAACCTATATCATATGCCCATCCATCACCACCAACAAGCCAGACAGATTTCTTAATTAAGTAGTCTGCTACATTTTCAAGATCCCTTGCAATATCTCCATCAATTCCTTTCAAAATCTCCTTTAACCTTGCAACCCTTTTTCTCTGCTCCTCAATCTCAAACTGATTGTTTTGAGTTGAATTTAAGAGTTTATCCACAAGACCACTTTCTTTCTTTTCTATCTCATCTTTAAGTTCATTTAATCTAAGTCTTGCCCTATCTTCTAATTTATTTACTGCAAGTCTCATTCCAAATCCAAATTCAGCATTGTCCTCAAAAAGTGAGTTAGACCATGCAGGACCTCTTCCATCAGATCTTTTACAATATGGTGTAGTTGGCAAATT
>JALULU010000416.1 GCA_027040585.1 Acidobacteriota bacterium
GAATAAATTTTCTTCAGGTTATGAATTTAGCTAAAAAAAATATTATATCAATCAAAGAAGTGAAAGATTTACTTTCCAGGAAAAGCGTTGGTTTAGAGTTTTTTATCGGAGAAAAACATTCTTTTTACTGGTTAATAAATAAAGATGGAGTTTTTTTCGAAAAATTTCCACTCACAGAGAGAAAATTGAAGGAATGTTTAAGTAGAATTAGTTATAATATTTTTTCCAATAGAGGTGGAAAGAAATTTGTCATAGATAGTTCATATGCTGGCTTTAATCCAAAAGAATTGAACATATTTTATAAAAAATATTTTGAAAAAATCTTTAAAAAAATAAGTCCAGGAAAAAATGTTATTATTTCTTCCGATTCCAGCCTTTTGGTTTTTCCATTTGAATCGCTTATTAAAAAATATGATTTAAATGATGTTAAATTTTTAGTTGATGATTACTGTTTTACCTATGCACCCAGTCTTTCATTCCTGAAGCTTAATATTTTGCAGGCGCATAAAAAATTGCCTATGAAGGGAGTTTTAGCTGTAGGTATTTCTGATTTTTCGGGAATTAATAAAACTGTAGCAGGTGCTTACTTTGAAAATTTGAGATACAGCGATGAAGAAGCTGTTGAAATTGCATCACTTTTTAAAAATTCTAAATATTTTATAAATAAAAGTGCTACTGAGCATAATTTTAAAAAAGTGTGTAGAAACTTTAGTGTTATCCATATTTCTACACATACAATTATTAATGAAAAGGTTCCAATTTTTTCAAAAGTAATTTTATATCCTTCTCCTGAGTGGAATGAAGACGGGTTGTTGTATGGATATGAACTTAGTAAAATAGATTTTCATGCCAGATTAATGACATTAAATGGGTGTGAAACTGGTAGAGGAAAGATTTTTAAAGGCGCTGGATTGTTTGGAATAAGTAAAATTTTATTATCATCTGGGATTGAGTCTCTATTGGTAACTTTGTGGCCAGTAAATGATTATTTTGCAAAAAAATTTATGATTAAATTTTATTCAATATTAAGGGAAGTAAAAGATCCCAAAGTAGCACTTCAAAAAACAAAAAAATATTTTATAGAAAATGTGAAATATAGGGACCCTTTTTTCTGGTCTTCATATATTTTGATAGGAAATTCCTCCAATTTAGACGGGGTTTTATTTGAAAATAAACTACCCTCATGGAATTTGATAATACTTTTTATTTATTCTATTATAATTTTGTTTTTTTTATTGGTTTCTTTTGTGTATAAGAGATTTATCTAAGTCTTTCAAGAATATTTTTTACTTCAAAATTGTGA
This sequence comes from Acidobacteriota bacterium, assembly GCA_027040585.1. Taxonomy (GTDB): domain Bacteria; phylum Acidobacteriota; class JAAYUB01; order JAAYUB01; family JAMOQF01; genus JAMOQF01. Next base: position 1,304 of record JALULU010000416.1, read on the forward strand.
ACTAAAAATGGATCTTTAAAGTCTAAATATTTTTTTAAATATTTTTTTGCTTCATTGCTATTATTGAATTTTAACAGATTTATCCCCATATAGTAATAGACCTTTGCCAGATATCTATAGTTTCCAGTTTTTTTAAAGATGTTTTCAGCATATCTTTCACACTTTTTCAGATAGTTAAAACCTTTTTTATTATTTTCGTTTATAAGTGATAATCCCAGGTATAAATTTCCATTAAAACTTTCAGGATTCTTTTTTAAAAATTCATAAAAAATATGTTCTGCTTCTTTGAAATTTTTTTTATTAAATTTGTCAATTCCATCTATTAACAAATGCTCAGATGTAAAGTTATTTCCCCTTATGATTTTCTCAACATAGGGATTATTATTGGGGGGAATAACTAATTTTCCAAAAATTTTTATTCCGGGTATGAGGAATAGTAACGATGCTGCAATTGCTAAAAATTTACGAATTTTAATTAAAGAAGAATCTTTTTTTTCTCTTATTTTATAAAGTACCGAGCAAAATGTTCCAATTTCACAGAGTTTCTTTCTGCAAAATTCACATTCATAAAGATGAAGTTCAAATGCCTTTACTTCTTCCTCTTTCAGTAAGCCAAGACAATAATCATATATAAATTTTCCTTTATCAAAATCAACGCATTTCATTTTCAATTTCCTTTTTTCAGTTATCTTCCTTGTCAGAATTTATATTATCTAACTTCTTAAATTGTATGAAAATTTTTACCTTTTTCCTGATTTTTTCCATTGCTTTGTTAAATTTATATACAAGAGTCTGTTTTGGTATTCCAAAATGTTTACTTAGTTTTGAATAGGACCATCCACTATATACGTGAAGTTCTATTAATTCTCTTATTTCAAGGGGCATCTTTTCAATTTCATTTTCAACTATTTTTACTATTTTTTCTTTTTCCCTTTCATATTCCTTTTGAATGAGTAATTCTTCACTTTCCCTTATAAAAATCTCACTCCTGATTGTTATTTTTTTTATTTTTTTCTCTTCTGCCAGGAAATTTTTTGCTTTCTGGTAATCTTTTAATTCCTTTATGATTAAATGTTTTAAGATTCCAATAGCATATCCTATTAATCCAAATTCACTTTTTACTCCTTTGTAATAGTCCTTTGAAATATTTTCTAAAAAGATAAAAATGGCTTCCTGAACAATGTCTTCTACCCTGTTATTATTTTTGGCTTTAGAATTTGCTATTTGCGAAAGTTTTGTTCTGAGCTTCTCAAGAAATTCCTGACTTTCCCATAGAGGTTTTTCAGTCATAATACAAATGGTGCCGAAGGCGGGAATCGAACCCGCACTCCGCGTAAACGGAACCAGATTTTGAGTCTGGCGCGTCTGCCAGTTCCGCCACTTCGGCAAAGAAAGATAGTAGAATAAAATTTAAAATTTGTCAAATATAAGGTGATAAAGGATAAAAAAATAGATTTATTAAAAAAAATAATAGTTGTATAATTATTTGTTTTTTTAGAGGGATTTGAATATGATTTTAGATGTAGAGAAATTGGAAAGGGGTTTATTGGGAAGAGCAATTGAAGAATTAAAAGGGGAGGGTATTTATTTCAAGGAAATTAATATTTGTGGAAAGAGAATCCTTTTTATATCAGAGAGTAGAAAAAGTGAATTTGTTTTAAAATTAAAGGAAAAATTTTATGATTATATAATTGATTCAAAAAAGGATTACGAGCTTGTTTTTAGGAAAAATTTCTGTACTAATTTTAAAATTGAATTTTCAAATGGAAGCATTGGAGATAAGACGTTCCAAATTATAGCGGGACCATGTGCCATTGAGTCTGAAAAAATGGCGTTTGAAGTAGCCAACTTTTTAAGTAATTTAGGTATAAAGTTTTTTAGAGGAAGTCTTTTTAAGCCACGCACTTCTCCACATACGTTTCAGGGATTAAGGGAGAATGGAATAGAAATTTTGAAAAACATAAAAAATACATTTGGACTAAACATAGTTGTGGAACCTCTTAATGGAGAAAATATTAAGAAATTGTTAGATGTGGCGGACATTTTTCAGATAGGTTCCAGAAATATGCAAAATTTTTCACTCTTAAGAGAAGTGGGAGAAAGCAATAAACCTATAATATTAAAGAGAGGGATGTCTGCAACTTTAAAGGAATTTTTACTTGCAGCTGAGCATATTTTATATACTGGAAATGAAAAGATTATTTTGTGTGAGAGGGGTATAAGAACTTTTTCAGATTATAGTAGAAATACACTTGATTTAAGCGTGGTTCCTGTTTTAAAAAGGGAGACATACTTACCTGTAATTGTGGATCCAAGCCATGGAACTGGAAGGAGGGATATAGTTGAATCAATGGTATTTGCTTCTATTGTCGCTGGTGCAGATGGAGTAGAGATTGAAGTGCATCCTGAACCGGATAAAGCATTGTCTGATGGGCCTCAGTCACTCACAATGGCAGAATTTAAAGATATGTATAATAAAGCACTTAAATTGGCAGATTTTTATAAAAAAGAATTAATATAGTCCTAAATTAAAAGATACAAATTTTATTTCTGTCATTTCTTCCATTGCAAATTTTGCTCCTTCTCTACCAGCCCCACTCATCTTGACGCCTCCGTAAGGCATTTGATCCACTCTAAATGTGGGAAAATCATTTATAATAACCCCCCCAACTTCTATTTTTTCTATTGCTTTAAAACTATTTTCAATATTGTTGGTAAAAACTCCAGCCTGAAGTCCGTAGTTTGAATTGTTTACCATATCTATTGCCTCTTCAAATTTTTTGAATTTTACCAGGGAAACTATGGGTGCAAATACTTCAAGACACATTACCTTCATATCATGTGTGACATTAGTTAATACTGTTGGATAAAAAACTCTACCTTCCCTTTTACCACCAACCAGTATTTTAGCACCACTTTTAGTTGCTTCTTTAAGCCATTCTTCAGCTCTTTTTGCTTCTTCCTCATTTATCATTGGGCCTATATCTGTACCTGGATCTGATGGATTGCCAACCTTTAATCTTTTTACTTCATCTTTAAAGATTTCTTCAAAATTATTAAAGACATTTTCATGTACATAAAGGCGTTGAAGAGAAATACAGACCTGACCTGAAAAAGCAAAACTGCCAATTATTGCCCTTTTAGCAGCATATTTTAGATCAGCTGTTTCATCTACTATCATTGCTGAATTTGAACCTAATTCAAGTGTAACCTTTTTAAGCCCTACTATATTATTACTTAACCACAATCCAACTTTAGGGCTTCCTGTAAAAGTTAACATTGATACCTTTTCGTTTGATACAACTTCTTTTCCAAAGTCGCTACCTGATGTTGGGAGAACAGATATAGCCCTTTTAGGTAAACCGCTTTCAAGAAGTACTTCTACTAATTTTATGGCAGTAATTGGAGTTGAGGAAGATGGCTTTAATAGAACACAATTTCCACTTCCAATGGCTGGCGCAACCTTGTGAATTACTAAGTTTAGTGGAAAATTAAAGGGGGAAATTGCTACAATAACTCCCCTTGGTATTCTTTCATAATATCCAAATCTCCTTTCCCCACTTTTTGAACTATCCATTGGAACAATATCTCCTCTCAGTTGTTTTACCTCTTCAGCACAGAATTTTAGATTTTCTACTGCCCTTTCAACTTCACCCTTTGCATATTTATAAACTTTGCCCGATTCAAATATTATACTTTTGATAAATTCTTCTTTTCTATTTTCTATTTTCTCTGCTGCAAGATATAAAATCTCTGCCCTTTTATGTCTTGGTACTCTTTTATATTCAGAAAAAAAAGAAGATAGGTCATCTATGCTTTTACGAATCATATCTCTGCTTGCAAAATTTACAATCCCGACAATTTTCTCACTATATGGATTATAGATATTTCTTTTGTCTTTTGTTTCTACCCATTTCCCAGTATAAAATAATTTCCACTCTTTTGCCATATTTCCTCCTGACAAGTAAAATATATTAATAGAAAATAATTTTTTCTTTCTTATTCCTTTTTCTTTTTTTAAGTATTCTAAATGCAAAACCGATAGCAGCTTCTGGTGTGGAGAAACGTTCTTTATCTGTCAATAGGCATATTCCGTAAAATGTCAATTTAATATTGTTGGAATAAGTATTATGTTCAAGTTCTTCAACTATTTTCACAGCATCTTTTTTATCTTTTAAAATTATTGCAAAGATGTCTCCACTTAATCTGGCTGCTGTCAGTTTGCTTTTTAATATT
>JALULU010000417.1 GCA_027040585.1 Acidobacteriota bacterium
ATTTAAGATGTTTAAAATTGAATTAATTACCAATTTTTGCTCAATTTTAACTTCTACATTTTCTTTTCCAACTATCTTAATTTCTATCTTTTCACATTTTATATAACTCTTATACAATTTCACAGATCTATTTACCAAATCAAAAAGTGTACTATCCACTTTTTCAAAAAAAGTGGAATCAAAATATCCTATGAAATGAGATATACTACGTTTAATTCTATTACACATTTTTAATATTTTTTCCAGATCTTCTTTAGAAACATTTTTTTCATTTTTTAAATAAAACTCAACCAACCCCTGAATTACAGTTAGAGGATTATTCACTTCATGTGCAATACCTGCTGCTAAATTTGTAACAACACTTAAATTATATCCATAAAATAAGTCTTCCTGGAATTTTTTGAAATAAGTTATATCCTGTTTCAAAATCCCTAATTTTTCATTGTCAAGTGGAATTACAGTAATAGCAAAAATCTTTTCGTTAAAATCTTCTACATCCACTTCACCCTTAATATCCGGGACTATTTTGTCTATTTGATAAGAATTTGTATCATTTTCCCTTACAACTCTATAACAGAAAGACCCACATTCAACAGGTAATTTATCTATTGGAAAGACATTCTCTGAACTTTGCCACAAAACATTTTTCTTTTTATCAACTATAAAAAACGAAACCCTCTCATTACCTGAAAGAAATTTGTACAGTTTCTTTTCATCTATAAGATCAGAAAAGCTCACCAAAATGCTCCCTTTTTTTTGTTCCTAAAGTAATTAAACTAAACATTTTTCTCAGAAATGAAGGCAAAATTTTCCATTTCAAAAATGGAACCTGCAAAACCTCAAATTCCACATATACACCATTTTCCTTATTATCCTGCATATCTAAAAGTTTCAACTCATAACCACCAATCTCTACCGTATCCCCCACAGACAATTCCTTTTTAATTAATTTTCCCTTTAAAATTGAAACAAAAAATCTCTTTTTCATAATCTTTTCATATATTTCTTTAGCCATTGAAAGAAAAACCATAGCAAATAAAAACTTCTTGGCATCAATGCTTTCATCCTTAGGTCCATTAAAAATCTTTTCTATTTCTTTATCGTCTAAATCAGAGCAATAATAACTTAAATTCGTCGCTGTTGTAACCTCATCGTCATCTGAGCTTTTTTGCATTTCTTTAAGTTTTATACCCAATTCTTTTACATCACATCCAAGTAAATATTTTTCATATTTATTTAATCTATCAACGCCTCTAAGCCTCTTTTTATAATCGCTTATTTCTCTAAATCTATAACTAAAGCTCGCAATTGCATTATATTTGCCAGGAGTTATTTCCAACCTGTTCCTATCCATTTCTACAAAAGTTGGAGAATCATAAGATACAAAGAAAATTTCTCTGTCCCCTGGCCTTGGAGATTTAAAAAGAGAAATAATCCAGATAAAAATTATAATTATTAAGACAACAAGACCAACAAAGAATTCAAACTTAAAACTTCTCTTTTCAGATATTTGTTTAACAATTTTCCTTATTCTACTTTTAGGAGAATTTTTAGGCACAACATAAATAAATTTTTTAAAAAAATAACTGTTATTTTTAAGAACATCGGCAACCTTTTCAACAAGCGGATTAACAAGTAATGAAGAATTTGCTTCTTGAGCAATTCTTGTCATGAAATCCATATCATATTCATTTCCCAAAAGAATGATATAAGTAGGTATTTTATTTTCTTTCAAAAGTCTATAAAGCATATTTTTACTTAAAGACATAGCCTCATCTTTTTCAATAACACCAAATTCCTTATAATCAGATGGAAAAGCATCCAAAATACCATCGGTAATAAAAACAATTTTAAATTTACACGTTGGTGGATATTTTTTTGCCATATCTATGGCCGCTTTAAAAGCATAGTAGAAATCAGTATGAAGAGCTTCATTGTTAAATTTTGATATATCATCTAAAACTATTTCATACCTACCACCAAATAAGATTAATCTTGTGAGATATCCATTCTTTTTTGCTATATTTAAAATTTCTCTTAAAACTTTTTTCCTATCTTCCTTTGGATCAAATTTGGGAACAGATTTTGAATTATCAACAAGAAAAATTATTACTCCATTTTTAGATTTGCATTTTTTTTCGGGAAAAATAAATTTTGGAATAAACAAAAGAAAAAAAACTAAAAATAGTAAGGTGGACTTAAACTTCACAAAAGTTCTCCAAAAAGAATAACAAAAAAATTTTAACAGAAAATAAGAAAAAACAAAAGGGCAACGCCCTTTTGTTATAACATTTCTATCACCATAGAAGATGCCTCTCCACCACCTATACATAGAGAGACTACTCCCATCTTACCACCAGTTCTCTTAAGTCCATTCATTAGTGTAACAAGCAATCTACCACCGCTTGCTCCAATGGGATGTCCAAAGGCAACTGCACCCCCATAAATATTCATTTTAGAATGTGGTATTTCAAGCATTCTAAGTGCAGCAATTGCCACCACAGCAAAAGCTTCATTTATCTCAAAAAGATCAATGTCTTCAATTTTTAGTCCAGCTTTCTTCAGGACCTTCCTAACTGAATAAACTGGAGACGTTGGAAAATCTTCTGGGGCCTGAGCAAATGAAGCCTGAGCCACAATCCTTGCCATGGGTTTTAATCCCAATTTTTCTGCAACATCAGAAGCCATAACCACAACTGTTGCGGCACCATCATTTATTTTTGATGCATTTGCGGCTGTTATTGTTCCATCACTCTGAAAAGCTGGCTTTAAATGAGGTATTTTTTCAAATTTTGTCCTTTTTGGCTCTTCATCTTCTTTTACAACAATAGGATCTCCTTTTCTTTGTGGAACCTCTACAGGCACTATTTCCCAATCCAGTATACCTTCACTTTGGGCTTTTTGGGCCCTCTTATAACTTTCTATTGCATATTCATCCTGTTCTTCCCTTGAAATATTTAACTTTTTGGCACTTAGTTCTGCTGCATTTCCCATATGGAAATTATTATAAACATCCCACAACCCATCGTGAATCATTCCATCAACAACCTGTGTATTCCCCATTCTAAAACCTTTTCTCGCACCAAAGAGATAGTAAGGTGCTAAACTCATGTTTTCCATTCCGCCAGCAACAATTATGTCTGCATCACCTACAGCTATAGCCTGAGCTGCCACCATAACAGACTTTAGCCCAGATCCACATACCTTATGAACGGTCATACATTCCACTTTATAGGGTAGTCCAGCAAAAATAGCTGCCTGTCTTGCAGGTGCTTGCCCTACTCCTCCCTGCAAAACATTTCCCATTATTACCTCATCTACCTGCTCTGGATCTAAACCTACTCTTTTTAAGGATTCTTTAATGGAAATGGCCCCAAGCTTAGGAGCTGGTATCGTGCTTAAAGTTCCAAGATAAGAACCCACTGGAGTCCTTGCCGGTCCTAAAATAACAACATCTCTTAGCGTTTTTGACATTTTTACCTCCAAAACCTTTATATAGTCAAAATATTATAACATTAGAAATATTATTTTTGTATAATAAGATGTAATTAATAAATAGGAGAATAGGTGAAAATACTTTTTATTACATCATATCTTCCCGGTAGAGGGCTTCATGGAGGAAGTAGTAGAATATTTGAAATACTAAGATTTCTAAAGGAAAAAGGACATTTTATTTATCTTGTATCATTCCATCAAAGGGAAAAAACAAAAATTTATGAAAAAAGAATAGAAGAGTTAGTGGATGGCCTTAAAATTTTCGACAAAACTCCCATGCTTGGAAAGCCTTACAATGATGTTTTAGAATTTCTTAAAGAACTCTTTACAAAAGAAAGTTTCGATTTAGTCCAGTTTGAATATATTCATACAGGAGATTATCTAAACTCAATTCCTCAAAATATTCCAACCATCTTGACGGAACACGAACTCAATTTTCAAGCGTTGAAAAAAAGGATAGAACTTGAAAGTTTAATTTTTAATAAAGCACTTTATTTTCTAAAATCTCAGATAGTAAAAAAAAGAGAACTCAGGATAATGAAAAAAGTGGACAAAATTATTTGTGTTAATGAAATGGACTCAAAAGTGCTTTCAACATATATTCAACCAGAAAAAATCGAAATAATTCCCCACGGAGTTGATGTGGAATTTTTTTCACCAAATTCTGAAATAGAACCTGAAAAAGATACCATAGGTTTTTTTGGTTATTACAAGCATTACCCAAATGTAGATGCAGTACTATATTTTTCAAGGGAAATATTTCCAAAAATTAAAAGAGAGCATCCTTCTTTAAAATTTTTAATTATAGGAAGAAATCCTCCAAAAGAGGTTAGAAATTTAGAAAAAATTAAAGGAATAACAGTAACGGGATATGTAGATGATTTGAAAAGCCACCTTCAAAGATGTGAAGTAATTGTATCTCCCATTAGGCTTGGTATGGGCATGAGGGTAAAAATATTGGAAGCTATGTCAATGGGAAAACCAATTGTAGCTACCAGCTTAAGCTGTGAGGGATTTAAAGCTGTCGACGGAGTGCATCTTATAAAAGCTAATGAGCCACAGACTTTTGCTGAAAGTGTTTCCTATCTACTTGAAAATCCCGAAATGGCAAAAAAACTTGGAAGCAATGCCAGGAAGTTGGCAGTATCTGAATACAATTATAAAAAAATTGGAAATATTCTGGAAAATCTTTACAAAATAGTTTTAGAAGAAAAATCCATTGCTAAAAACTGATATTTTTGCTATTTTCTTTATTTGTTTTATATAATTTGGTTAAAATATGGAAAATAAAGAAAAAAAAATACTCAAGGCAATTTCGCACAATTTAAAACCAGTAATTAACATTGGTAAAAAAGGTATTACTCAAGCTCAAATAAAAAAGATTGATGAAACAGTTGACGTTAAAGAATTAATCAAAATAAAAATTTTAAGCAACGCCCCCCAAAATGCAAGGGAAGATTTGATTACAAATCTAAACGGAATGAATTGTGAAATAGTACAAGAAAAAGGAAAAATCATCACAATTTACAGAAAAAAAATCCCAAATGAAGATTAAAAAGAAATATTTTATTTTTTTATTTTTTGTAATCCTTGTTGCCCTCGCCATCATTTTTAGAAAGGATATTAAAAATTTTGGCTTATCCTTAATTAAATATGCTGAACATGCTGATTTTATAACTGCAGGACTAATCCTTGGGCTCATAGGCATAGCAGATTCTTCCTTCTTTTCATTGCCTGAAAGCAATGACTTTCTGATAATATACTTTACCATAATTAATCCAAAATATATGCTCTGGTACGTATTTGTAAGTGCCATAGGATCTGTTATAGGTTCAGTTGCTCTATTTTCAGTTGGAAGAAAAGGGGAAACTGAATTTTTAAAAAAGAGGTTTAAAAGAGAAAGAATAGAAAGGGTGGAAGAATGGTTTAAAAAATATGATATATGGGCAATCCTAATACCATGTATGATTCCACCACCAATGCCTTTTAAACTTTTTATACTTACAGCAGGTCTACTAAATTTTAAATATCCAAGAGTTA
>JALULU010000418.1 GCA_027040585.1 Acidobacteriota bacterium
AAAACAACGCCACCATTATATTTCGTGGTTATCCCAAGACCCGATCCAATTAAACTGTAATAAAAATATTTTTCCTCACCACTTTCTAAAAACAACAAGAGAAAGTAAATCACAAGAAGGATAAAAAAGCTTAAGGGTACATCATTTGTTACCCATATAGAATAGTTTATGTGAATCTGTAAAATGGATAAAAAGAAGGTTGAAACAAGGGCTACCCACTTATTTTTTGTTAAAACCTTTGTAATTTTATATATTAAAACAATGGAAAGTGTCGCAAAAATGACAGTTACAATCCTATTCCAGTGATAAAACTCAGGATGGGAAATGGTCCAATTCCAGTTGGTATCTGTAAAGATTTTGATGTCATTTGGAGAAGTTATTGTGTTATAGGGCTGAGACATCAAAAAAAGATAGTGAATTACATCAACAATTAAATTTAAATAGATTAAAAGTGAACCATAGTGAAAAAAGTGGGGGTTAAAATCCCCTGTTTTCATAATTTTAAGGGCATTACTTGCAATCTGTGGTTCATCCCAATTGTAAAGATATGGAAGCCCTTTAGATGTGTGTAAAAACCTGATTAAAAATCCAAGAAAAATAGTAAAAAAAAGTAAAATTTCAAAATAGTAATTTTTAAAAAATTCCCTTACTCTTTCCACATATCCTTTTTAAATTGTAGTAGATGGTTTTGTCAAGTTAAAATCAAAATAATATCGAGGTCTGACCCCAGTCTTTTTTACCTCAGTTTTATTAATTTCACCACATAGTCAAGGCAGAATTCCAATCGTGGTATTCAATCGAGGTATGACCCCAATACTTTTCTCCTGACACCATGACCCTAATATTTCTAAATTTATGATATTCTTTAGTCTCCTAATTTGACACTACTAATATTTTTATTTGATCTTAAACTTTTTATTTTTACTATTGTTTTAATTCTAGTTGTTAATTATTGATCAACTTCAAAATTAGCAGGTGGGAAAAAATCATTTCCTATTAAATTATTCATTATACCTATTGTTCTTTCCGTAATGTCTTTCATTTTGTTTTCCTTTTTAATCAAAATATTTTTTAAGGGTTCTTCTGAAAATCTTTTATTACTCCTTTCTAAAAAAGCTCTACTAACAACGCTTGCTATCACATCTATAAATCTTTTTCTATAAGAATCCTTTTGAAGTAACTGAATGGGTTTAACTTCAATACTATTTTCTACTATACCGATTTTCGTAAGTACATTACGTATGTTTTTTTGAAGACTCTCGCTTCGATATTTGAGAGCAATACCTTTATCGCTTTTTGGCATTGACCAATTGTCCATATAAATTTTCACAATTGAAATATAGGAATATTTTTGAATAGATTTTGCTATAAGCTCGAAAAGGACCCCATCCAAAATAAATGTATGTAAGATTTGAGAAATAGGCCTTTTTCGTACTCTACGTACATTATTTCTTTTTGCAGAGCTTTTTTCCTCATATTCAGTTACTATTTTGTGAAATTTAGAATTGGACAGATCCATAAAGGCTATATCAATTAAAATGGGAAGACTTGATAAAACTTTAGAAATTTCTACTGCCTTTGAAGAACTTATATTCCTGTTTTTCAATGGCTTTGATTTTTTTAAACCGAATAATTCAGATATAGAGTCAAAAATACTTTTTTCAATCGATTCATCATAAGCGGCCCCAATACCTAAAAAGAAATCAGTTTCTCTCTCAATGTTAAATGTTGGTGTTCCTTGTTCGTCAAATAATATAATAAGCGACATTTAAAAATTACCTATATAATAAAATTAGTTAATATATTTTTAAGAAAAATTATAAATTAAAAATCTTTTGAAGTCTAAGTTCTTTTTCAAAAACACATTACTATAGAGATCTGTACCCGGTAATGCAATTTATTGAGGTCTGGCCCCAATTAAAAATTTTGTAATTTTATGTTTGTTCTTTTCTTATCCCACAAAACTCTTGACAAAGGTTGAATTTTTAATAAAATACTAATTTCACGGCGCTATCGTCTAGGGGTTAGGACGGGTGGTTCTCAGCCATCAAACCCGGGTTCGATTCCCGGTAGCGCTGCCAATTAGCCATCCTTTTTGGATGGCTTTTTTATTTTTCAGGAATTTTAATGTCTAAGTTTTTAATTTTTTTATACAGACTGCTTTTGTCAATTTGAAGTTTCTTTGCTGTGAGTGGGATGTTGTAGTTATTTTCTTTTAATTTTTTTTCGATGAATTCCTTCTCAAAGTCTTGTCTTGCCTTAAGAAAACTCATGTTTTTGTTATTTTTTGTTGGCCCAAGGAAAATTTTATCCCCAAAAATTACATCAGATTCAGTCATTAAATATGTTCTTTCAACTACATTTTTTAATTCCCTTACGTTCCCAGGCCAATCATAGGAGAGTAATTTATCCATTGCCTCACTGCTAAATTCTTTTTTTCCTTTTTTGTATTTAAGTTCGAGTTTTGACAAAAAATATTTTACAAGTAACGGTATATCTTCCTTTCTTTCTCTAAGTGGTACTATTTCAATTGGTATGACGTTTAACCTATAAAATAAATCTTCTCTGAAATTTCCATTCTCAATTTCCTTCATTAAATTTTTATTTGTAGCAGAAATTATTCGTGTGTTTATATGTATGCTTTTTGTACTGCCAAGTGGCTCAATCTTTTCCTCTTCAAGCACTCTTAAGAGTTTTGCCTGAGTTTTTATACTCATATCCCCAATTTCATCTAAAAAAAGCGTTCCGTCGTTTGCGAGTTCAAATTTTCCCGGTTTATCCTCTGTTGCCCCTGTAAAAGCACCTTTTTTATATCCAAAGAGTTCGCTTTCAATGAGTTCATCTGGAATTGCTGCACAGTTTACTTCTACAAATGGTTTGTCATTCCTTAGACTTTTTCTGTGGATAAGCCTTGCAACAAGTTCTTTTCCCGTTCCATTTTCACCAAATATGAGAATTCGGCTGTCAGTTGGCCCAATTATTTCTATCTCTTTTTTTAGTGCCTTTATTGGTACAGATTCTCCGATGAGCTCATCTTTTTTAAAAATTAATGATTTTAACTCCCTGTTTTCTTTTTTAAGATTTAATTTTTCAAGGGCATTTTTTAAGGTAACTAAAACTTTTTCTATTGAGAGTGGCTTTTCTAAAAATGAAAACGCACCCAATTTAATTGTATTAACAGCAAGTTCAATTGTTCCATGACCTGAAATAATAATTACTTCTCCTTCAAAATTGTTTTCCCTTAATATTTTTAAAGTTTCGACTCCATCCATTCCCTTTAACCATATGTCAAGAAAAATCACCTCAAATTTGTCGTTTTTTACATAATTAATTGCCTCTTCTCCACTTTCACACGTTATGACATCGTATCCCTCATCAGTTAAAACGTTGTATAATGAATTTAAAATGCTCTTTTCATCATCTACTATTAATATCTTTGCCATATCCATTACCTTTTTTTACCCCTTTTGGTTTCAAAGGGATTTTTTCTCAATCGAGTTACTCTTTTAACAGAACTCATTGAATTAAGCGAAGAAATCAATTTTTTTAAATGGTCAATATCCTTTACTTCCACTGTTATGTAAAATATTCCCCTTTCATCTCTTGAAAAGCCTTGAATAGATTTAATATTGCACTTCAATTTCTTTATTTTTTCAGTAATATCAGCTGTTATCCCTTTTCTTTCTTCAGTTTCTATCATAAGAAAAGCCTTATAGAAACTATTATCTAAATTGTATGACCACTCAGCATCCACAAATTTTTCCTTGTTCATTGTGGCAATATTTTTACAGCTCTTTATATGAATTTTAACCCCTTCAGTAGAAGATATGTAGCCGATGACTTCTTCTCCTTTAATAGGATTACAGCACTTTGCAAGGTTGATCAAAATGTTATCATGGCCTCCAACTTTAATTTTATGTCTGCTTTTTTTCTCTTTTACTTCTTTTTTATCAATTCCTTTTTTGTCTTTTTTTAACCCAAAAATATTTTCTATTAGTTCAATGGGATTTGTTTTTTTGTAAAATATTTTAGAGAGCAACTCTTCAACTCTACCAATTCCCTGACTCTTCAAATATTTTGAAAGCTCTTCACTTTCTAAGATTTTTTGGGGATTCATTTTAAATCTATGTGCAGCTTCAGAGAAAATTTTTAGTCCCTCTTCCACAGCTAATTTTTCTTCCTCTTTTTTGATAAAGGATTTAATTTTTGATCTTGCTCTTGGAGTATTTGCATATTTTAACCAGTCCCGATTTGGATGTCTGTCCTTTGCTGTTATAACTTCCACAGTATCTCCAAGATTTAATTGATATTTCATTGGAACAATTTCACCATTTACCTTTGCACTTTTAAAATGTTGCCCCACTTCAGAGTGAATATAATATGCAAAATCAAGTACTGTTGCCCCTTTAGGTAGATTTATCACATTTCCCTTAGGAGTGAATACAAAGATTTCATCCTCGTAAATATCCATCTTAACCTGTTTAACCTGCTCCTTATCAATTTCTAAGGACTGCATCCACTCTATTATATTTCTAAGCCATGCTACTTTCTTTTCTTCATCTTTGTCCACTTTTTCCTTACCCTCTTTATATGCCCAATGTGCAGCAATTCCCTTTTCTGCTATTTTATGCATTTCTTCAGTTCTTATCTGTATTTCAAAGGGAATTCCCTCTGAACCAACCACAGTGGTGTGGAGTGATTGATAGTTGTTTTTCTTAGGCATTGCAATGAAGTCTCTAAATCTTTCACTTATTGGAGTCCATTTATTGTGTAAAATTCCCAAGACATGATAGCATTGGTTTTTATCATTATCTTTTAAGATTACCCTCAGTGCGTAAAAATCATATACCCTGCTAAATGGAATTTTTTGCCTTTTTAATTTTCTGTATATACTTGATACGCTTTTAATTCTTGCTTGAAGGGTAAACTGAACATTATATTCTTCCAGAATTTCTTTAATCTCTTTTTTCTTTTTTTCAAGAAAATCTCCGTTTAAGTTGATCTTTTCTTCCCTTAATTTGTTTATATTTTCATATCCTTCAGGATCAATATATTTAAGTGATAGACTTTCAAACTCAGTTTTGATCAGTCCTAATCCCAACTTGTTAGCCAAAGATGCGTAAATATCTCTGATTTCATATGCAATTTTAACCTTTTCATTATAGTTTTCAATATATCTGTCAATGTTTCTAATTAATTCGAGCCTTTCAGCGATCTTAATTAAGAGTACCCTGATATCATTTGAAAGTGCAAGTAGAAGTTTTTTTAATGTTTCGGCCTCATGCTTTTGTAATAAATTTTGATTTACCAATTCAATAGAATAGACACCTTTTATGAGTTCTAAAACCTCTTTCCCGAAATCGTCTTCAATCTTATTCTGACTTAGAAAGTGGTTTTTATAACTTAAAAAAAGAAGTGATGCCAGAATTGAAGCAAATCCAAGATTTAAGTTTTTAGTTATCTCTGAAATATTTATAGATCTTTCTTTGATATTTATTTTATTGTTTTTTTCAATTTCTTCTATTATTGAA
>JALULU010000419.1 GCA_027040585.1 Acidobacteriota bacterium
TGGTGAAAGGGAAAATTAATTGGTACTGGTATTATTTTCAAGACCTATTGAGGGAACTGCTGATGTCTAAGCGAAATTTTTAAGGTTGGATGTCACATCTGGCAAATAAAAGGGTGTTAAATACCTTTTTTTTAAAAAAATTTAAAAATATTGTAGACATATAAAAATTTTTAAGTATAATTTTTGCTTAATTGGTTTCTTTGAGAGGGTTATATGCCTTCAACTACACCAAAACCTGAATATTTAAACTATATTCCAATCTTTATCTTCATGATTATAGCTGTTTTAGTTCCTGTAGTTACCCTTCTTATTGCAAGGTTTTTCAGGCCTTCAAATCCAGATAAAGACAAATTGATGCCGTATGAGTGTGGAATTGATCCAGAAGGAGATGCCAGACAGAGATTCCCTGTCAGATACTACATAATAGCACTTCTTTTTATAGTTTTTGATATTGAAGCTGCATTTGTGTTTCCCTGGGTAGTTATTTATGGGTCTCAGAATGTCTCTGTTATGACCTTTTTGTTTATTGAAATGGTGGTATTCTTTGGGATTGTCATTGTTGGATTTATTTACATTTGGAAGAAAGGTGCTTTAAAATGGGTATAGAGGGAAAATTTAAAAAAAATATCATAACCACTACAGTGGATTACCTCTTTAATTGGGCGAGGAAGTCTTCGCTCTGGCCTGCCACATTTGGGTTAGCTTGTTGTGCCATTGAAATGATGGCTGCAGGAGCTTCCAGATGGGACCTGGATCGTTATGGCGTGATTTTTCGTCCTTCACCAAGACAATCTGATGTTATGATTGTGGCTGGAACTGTGACACTAAAAATGGCACCTGTCATAAAAAGGGTTTGGGATCAGATGCCAGATCCAAAGTGGTGTATTTCAATGGGCTCTTGTGCCAATAGCGGTGGACCTTTTAACAGCTATTCAGTTTTACAGGGAATAGACATGATAATACCGGTAGATGTATATGTTCCCGGATGTCCTCCTCGTCCCGAGGCACTTTTGTATGGTGTTTTGAGATTGCAGGATAAAATTTCAAAAATGACAATAGCAAAAGTGGAATAGGTGAGAAAAAATGGCAGAAGAAAAAAATAAAAATGACAGTTTAGAAAAGGGGAAAGCTCCCCGTAAGCCTCCTAAGAAAGAGGAAGTAAATTTATATGAGGAAATAAAGGATTTTGATACCTTTACAAAGGTTAAAGAAAAATTTGCTGATATAGTTTTAGACGGTAAAAGGATAAGAGAACAACATATCTTTTATATTAAAAATGAAAATATCCTGGATTTCTTTAAATATTTAAGAGATGAAGAAAAATATGATATGTTGGCAGATTTAACGGCAATAGATTATCCAGATAGAGAAAAGAGATTTGCCATACTTTATAATATTTATTCTTTTAAAAAGTTGGAAAGACTTCTTGTAAGAATGGACATTGCAGATGGTGAAGAGGTTGAAACTGTTTCTGAAATATGGCCTTCTGCTAATTGGCCAGAAAGAGAAGTATACGATATGTTTGGTATAAAGTTTAAAAACCATCCAGATTTAAGAAGGATTTTACTTCCAGAAGATTGGAAAACGCATCCACTCAGGAAGGATTTTGATGTAAAAAACAGGGATCAGGATTGGATGGAAAGACATCTTGGAATACGAGAAGATGTAAACAGCGGTGAGGTAAAGTAAAGATGGATGAAGTAAAAAATATAAATAAAACAAATTTTGCAGAAGAGTTTGTTGATGCCACTGAAGAACTTGTACTTAACATGGGACCTCAGCATCCTTCAACTCATGGAGTTTTGAGGGTTATACTTAAATTGCACCATGAGAAAGTAGTTGATTTAGATTGTGATATAGGATACTTGCACAGAGGTGTGGAAAAAATTTCTGAAACGCTTTCATATAAATTAGCTGCACCTTATATGGACAGGTTGGATTATATATCTGCTGTTTCAAATAATCTTGCATATATTGAGACAATAGAAAAACTTGCAGGTGTTGAAGTACCTAAAAAAGCTCAATATATTAGAGTAATTTTGACAGAACTTGCCAGAATATCATCTCATTTATTATGGCTGGCTACTCACGCTCTTGATATAGGGGCTATGACTGTTTTCCTGTATTGTTTCCGTGAAAGGGAAGAGATTTTAAATATTTTTGAGATGGTGACTGGTGCAAGGCTTACAACCAATGCTTTTAGGATAGGAGGTCTCCCTCAGGATGTCCCTGAAGGGTTTGAAAAAGCGGTTAAAGATTTTTGTGAAATTTTACCGGGCAGGATATCGGAGTATGAAGCCCTTTTGACAAAAAATAGAATATGGCTGGCAAGAACTAAAAATGTTGGTGTAATTTCCCCTGAAGATGCTATAGCCATAGGACTTACAGGGCCTTCTTTAAGGGGATCTGGAGTAAAATGGGATTTAAGAAAAGCACATCCCTATGAATCTTATAATGAATTTGAATTTGATATTCCAACTGGTGAAAATGGCGATACGTATGACAGGTACCTTGTGAGACTTGAGGAGATGAGACAGGCAAGGAGGATAATTTTACAGGCTATAGATGGTATCCCTGAAGGAGATTTTACAGCTAAAGTTCCGAAGGTATTAAAACCGCCTAAGGGTGAGGTATATCATTCAATTGAAGCCCCTAAGGGTGAGCTGGGCTTTTATGTTATAAGTGATGGTTCCACTAAACCCTATAGGGTTAAGATAAAGGGACCTTCCTTCTATAATCTTCAAGCTTTGAAAAAAATGTGTCTTGGCCATTATGTGGCTGATGTAGTTGCAATTATTGGAACACTTGATATTGTTTTGGGAGAAATTGACCGTTAGAGGTGTGAAATATGGAATTTTTGTTGGTGGTTGTTGTAAAAATTGTCATAATTTTAGCTTTTATATCTTTAGGTGTTGCTTATCTCACCTATCTTGAAAGAAAAGTTATTGGTCATATGCAGGTGAGGCTTGGACCTATGAGAGTTGGCTGGCATGGATTACTTCAGCCTATTGCTGATGGTCTAAAACTTGTAATCAAAGAGGATATTATACCTACCCAATCAGATAAACTAATGTTTATACTTGCTCCAGTGATCTGTTTTTTACATGCATTTTTAGTTTATACATTTATTCCTTTTGACGGTCCTAAAGGCTTTTGGGGTTATGGTGGCTATATATCTGATGTAAATGTGGGGTTGCTTTTTATCGTTGCTATTGCCTCAGTTGGGGTTGTTGGAATAATTTTAGGTGGTTGGGCTTCTAATAGTAAATATCCATTGCTTGGTTCGCTCAGATCAGTTGCACAGCTTGTAAGTTATGAAGTTGCCATGGGACTTGCAATAATGGGTCCAATTCTTTTAGCTGGGAGCCTTAGTATGGTTGATATAGTTAAGGCTCAGGAAAAGATGGGAGTTTGGTTTTTTGTACCTCAAATAGTAGCTTTCATAATTTATTTTATATGCGGTGTTGCTGAAACCAATAGGGCACCTTTTGATCTACCTGAGGCAGAATCAGAGCTCGTTGGTGGTTATCACACAGAGTATAGTGGATTTAGATTTGCCCTTTACTTTTTGGCTGAATATGCCAACATGATTACGGTGTCGGCAATTGCTGCAACGGTTTTCTTAGGTGGTTGGTTAATGCCTTTTCCATCTATCTTGGGGCCATATCTTTCATTTATTCCAGGTTTTGTTTGGTTTGCTCTTAAAGTTTTCTTTTTTCTGTTTGTTTACCTATGGATTAGGGCAACTTTTCCGAGATATAGGTTTGACCAGCTTATGGCAATTGGGTGGAAAATATTGTTGCCACTTGCCATAGCTAATCTTTTAGTTACATCTTTTATTATTTTGTATTTGAAAATGTAAAAGTGGGTTAAAGATATGAGAATGAAAGAATTAGTTTCAAAAGTTCTTTTTGTTGATTTGATTAAAGGTCTTTCTGTTACTTTTAAGTCTATGGTATCGCACGCTGTTACTGAACAGTATCCTAAGGAAAGGTCTAAAATTTATGAGAGATTTCGGGGTGAGCCCAGAATGGCTGTTGACGAGAACGGTAAAACCAAGTGTATAGCGTGTAATTTGTGTGCAATGAATTGCCCTGTTGGATGTATTACAGTAGAAGCTGAGAGAGACCCTGAAACTAAAAAGAGGGTTTTGACAAGGTATGTTTTTGATATGCAAAGGTGTCTATTTTGTGGGTTTTGTGAAGAGATATGTCCTGTAAATTGTATTCAGCTCACAACGGATTATGAGATGTCTCAATATGACAGAAAAGATTTTGTTTTGGAATTAAATGAATTAGAAAAAGGTATGGAAAAAATAAAATATAAGAAATAAAGGTAGAAAAATGGCGGAAATAATTTTCTGGTCACTTTCAGTTATAGCAGTGATTTTTGCTTTTATGGTTATACTTTCTAAAAGTCCAGTTAGAAGTGCCATATCTCTGATAGGAGTGCTTCTTGCTTTTGCTGGACTCTATTTAATACTGGATTCGGAGTTTATAGCAGGTATTCAGATATTAATTTATATTGGTGGTATAACAGTTTTGTATATGTTTGTTATATCAATGATGAGATTTAAGAAAATAAACATTGAAACGCAATTTACCAAGCAGTGGCTGGTAGCTATAGTAAGTGCTCTGGCATTTTTAGCTGAGGTAGTTTATTTTGCCCTAAAAGGAAAAGAATTTTTTAAAGTAGGTAATCATAGTAAACTTGTTACTGCAAATGGTCTTGGTACAATTGAAAATGTCGGTAAAGTTCTCTATGGTAAATATGTTTTACCCTTTGAAATAGCCACTGTTTTGTTGCTTGCTGCAATAATAGGTACTGTTCTTCTTGCAAAAAGAGAAAAGGAGAAGATGTAGATGAGTTTGTATAATTTTTTATACTTAAGTTCAATAATTTTCACATTGGGTGTTATAGGTGTACTTATTAGGAGAAATATTTTAATAGTTCTTATGTCTCTTGAATTGATGTTGAACGCCGTAAATCTTAACCTGATAGTTTTTTCAAGGTTATGGGGAAATGTTGTAGGACAGGTCTTTACGATTTTTGTGGTAACTGTTGCTGCTGCTGAGGCTGCTGTTGGGCTTGCCATTGTGGTTGCAATATATAGACATAAAGATACAGTAAATATTGATGAAGTGAATATTTTAAAATGGTAGAAAAAAATCAAAAGGAGAAGTTAGAAAAGTGGCAGAATATCTTTGGTTAATACCTACTCTTCCTTTTATCGGCTTTTTAATTAATGGTCTTGGCGGTTTGATATATAAAAAAGTTTCAAAGAAAACTTTAAACAGGTACTTTGTAAGTATTGTAGCCTGTGGACTTGTTTTTATCTCACTACTTTTGTCAACTGTAGCATTTGTGCAGCTTGCAAATATGCCAAATGAACACAAATATATTGAGCAAAAATGTTTTAATTGGGTTACTGCAGGAGATGTGACCACTACAGGGTATTATGACAAAGTTCCATCCAAAACTACACAATTTAAAATAGAGTGGAATTACTTTTTTGACCCGCTTTCAGCAGTTATGGCTCTTGTGGTTTGTGGGGTGGGATTTTTAATCCACGTTTTTGCAATAGGATATATGTGGGATGATACAGGATTTTATAGGTTTTTTAGCTATTTAAATCTATTTATGTTTGCAATGCTTACTCTTGTCCTTGGTAACAACTTTATAATGATGTTTTTAGGATGGGAGGGGGTTGGATTTTGTTCATATGCACTAATAGGATATTATTTTCACAAAAAAAGTGCCTCAGATGCTGGTAAAAAGGCATTTATTGTCAATCGTGTTGGAGATTATGGCTTTTCTGTAGGTGTCTTTTTGCTTTTTATGACCTTTGGAACTTTTAATTTTAAAGAATTAGGTGAGATTATTGGAAAATTACCTGCCGAAACACATTTTGGTATTTTGTCTGCCGTTGGACTTCTTCTTTTTATAGGAGCAACCGGGAAAAGTGCTCAGATACCACTTTATGTTTGGTTGCCTGATGCTATGGAAGGACCTACACCTGTCTCTGCTTTAATCCATGCTGCTACAATGGTTACTGCTGGCGTTTATATGATAACCAGAGCAAGTTTCTTATATACCAGATCTTATTTATCACTTGAAATAGTGGGATTCTTCGGAGTTATGACAGCCCTTTATGCTGCAATTATGGGATTTTTTCAGAGGGATATCAAAAAAGTTCTGGCTTATTCAACCATAAGCCAACTTGGATATATGTTCACGGCACTTGGTGTGGCGGCTTTTTCAGCTGGTATTATGCATTTAATGACCCATGCCTTTTTTAAAGCACTTCTCTTTTTGGGTGCAGGTAGCATAATTGTTGCCATGCACCATGAACAGGATATGCAAAATATGGGGAATTTGAGGAAATATATGCCCATAACATTTTGGACAATGATGGCTGCATATCTTGCAATATGTGGAATACCACCATTTAGTGGGTTCTTTTCAAAGGATGAAATTTTGTGGCAGGCCTTTGCAAGGGGACATAAACTATTTTATGTAATAGGGCTGATAGCTGCAATTTTTACAGCGTTTTATATGACAAGGCTTATGATACTTACCTTTTTTGGTAAAGAAAGAATAGACCCGCATAAGAAAGAACATCTAAAAGAAAGTCCAGCCGTTATGACTATTCCGCTAATAATTCTTGGAATATTAGCCACAATAGGTGGATTTCTTGGCTTGCCAGCATGGCTTGGCGAAAATAGATTCGAAAAGTGGTTAGAACCGGTTTTTGAACACAATTATAATAATCCAGTATTTAAAATGGGGCATTACACCCATAGCTTTGAGATGATGATGGCAGGTGTATCTGTCCTTGCCGCATTGCTTGGCTTTTTTGTGGCATATTATCTATATGGTAAAAAGGGTATAGTGCCAGATGATGAGAAAAATTGGGGGAGATTGTGGAAAGTTATTTATAATAAATTCTATATGGATGAGTTGTATGATGCTCTTTTTGTAAATAGAGCCAAAGATCTTGGAAATGCTTTTTCTGCTTTTGATCAGGCTGTTATAGATGGTGGAGTTAATGGAACAGCCGCTACAACACGGGGCACTGCTAAAGTTTCAAGCTGGTTTGATAAATATGTTGTGGATGGACTTGTAAACCTTCAGGCATGGATTGTTCAGACTTCAAGTGGTATCCTCAGAAAAATACAAACTGGAGTGATTCATAATTATGCCCTTGCAGTTTTACTTGGTATTGTAATTTTATCTTGTCTATATATTTTCAGATAGGAGTGTGGGTAAATGGAAATTTTAGGAGTACCAATTTTAAATGCAGTTACATATTTTCCTTTAATTGGTTTTTTGATAATTTTACTTATTCCAAAGAAAAAGGAAACATTAATTAAGATAGTTGCAAATGTGACCGCTTTTATAGGATTTTTGATTTCACTACCACTAATAATCAATTGGTATAAGCCGGAAGTGATTAAAGGAATGAAAGATGGAATGAGATATGTAATTGATGTTCCATGGATTAGGACTATTGGAGCAAGATATCAATTCGGGATAGACGGAATAAGTTTGCTTTTGGTTTTACTTACAACTTTGTTGGGCTTTATTGCCATTCTTTCATCCTGGAGTGCAATTAAAACAAGGGTAAAGGAATATTACATATATATGCTGTTGCTTCAAACGGGAATGCTTGGTGTCTTTATGGCAACAGATCTTTTCCTTTTTTATGTATTCTGGGAAGTTATGCTTGTCCCAATGTATTTTCTAATTGGTGTTTGGGGTGGTCCAAGAAAGCTCTATGCTGCCATAAAGTTTTTCCTATATACTTTGGCAGGGTCTGTATTGATGTTACTTGCTATTCTTGCTCTATATTTTAAATATATTTCAATATTTGGTTGGGATCACAGGACTTTCAGTCTTTTTAAGTTTTTGCATGCAGGCCTTGACCCTCAATTTCAGTTTTGGGCATTTCTGGCATTTTTTGTTGGATTTGCAATTAAGGTTCCAATGTTTCCATTTCATACATGGCTTCCAGATGCCCACGTTGAAGCTCCTACAGCTGGATCAGTCATCCTTGCTGGTGTCCTTTTGAAAATGGGGACATACGGTTTTGTGAGATTTAGCTTACCTCTTTTTCCAGATGCAATGATAAAGTTTACTCCTCTTCTAATGACTTTATGTGTAATTGGAATTATTTATGGTGCCCTTGTAGCTATGATGCAAACTGACATGAAAAAGCTTGTGGCATATTCATCAGTAAGCCATCTGGGTATGACGATGCTTGGGGTTTTTGCGTTAACACAGATTGGACTTCAAGGGGGCGTTGTACAGATGATAAACCATGGAATTTCAACAGGGGCTCTCTTCTTGATCGTTGGAATAGTTTACGAAAGAAGGCATACAAGACTTATAAAAGAATATGGGGGATTGTCTCATAGTATGCCGGTATATGCGACAATTTTCTTAATAATGACTCTTTCATCTATTGGTCTTCCTGGTTTAAATGGATTTATTGGCGAATTCATGATACTTCAGGGAACCTTTGCCAGGACAGATTTAAGGGTCTATGCAATACTTGCAGCAAGTGGTGTTATCCTTGGTGCAGCATATATGCTCTGGCTATACCAGAGGGTTATGTTTGGTAAATTAGATAAAGAAGAAAACAAGAAGATGAAAGATCTTAATTTAAGAGAGGTCTTTACATTTGTTCCACTAATTATTATGGCAGTTTGGATTGGTATTTATCCATCCTTTTGGCTTAAATATCTAAAAAATCCTGTTAAGAGAATAACAGACATTTATCAGAAGAAATTAGCTGAGAATAAAATAAATGTAGGACATAAATATAAAGTTGACTACAAAGGAATGAAAAAAATAATAAATAATAAAATGAGTGAGGAGTAGCAAATCCATGTTGGGAGATTCATTAAAAATTGTCAACAACATATTGAATATTAAAGATATAGCAGCCTTTACTCCACAATTTCAGCTTCTTATTTGGGGTATTGCAATTCTCTTTTTGTCAGTGTTTGTCAAAGAAAAAGCTAAGAGAATGAATATCTCATTTTATCTTGCCATTATTGGGATATTGTTTTCAGGTTGGTCTTATCTTAAATTGGTTGAAGTAAAGTCCATCTATTCAAATGGGGGAATGGTATTTTTTAACGGACTATTTAAATTAGATGGGATTACCATTTTCTTTTATGGGATTTTTTTAATTACAGGGCTTCTCACAATATTTCTTTCTAAAAGATTTTTGGATGAGGAAAGTTATTTTGAGTCTGAATACTATGCTTTATTACTCCTATCAATAATGGCAATGATGTGTATGGCTGGTAGTAATGATTTGATTGGAATATATATAAGTCTTGAGTTTATGGCAATATGTATTTATGTTTTAGTTGGTTATTTTAAGAGACAACTTAGGTCAACTGAAGGGGCAATCAAGTATTTTATATTGGGTGCCTTTTCGTCTGCAATGCTTTTATTTGGTATGTCAGTAATTTATGGAATAACCGGGACAACGGGATTAAGCGAAATATTTAAAAAAGTAACAACAGCAAATAATTTCAGTGAACCCCTTTTGGTAATGTCCATGCTTTTAGTTCTTGTGGGAATGGGTTTTAAAGTCGCTGCTGTGCCATTTCATATGTGGTGCCCAGATGCTTATGAAGGTGCTCCAACACCGATAACAGCTTTTATGTCTGTTGCACCAAAAGCAGCAGGATTTGCAATATTTTTGAGATTATTTATTTCACTATTTAAGCCAATAACATTTGATTATGTTTCAGTCCTTGCTCTATTAAGTATTGTTACAATGACTGTGGGAAATATAATTGCGGTTAAACAGACAAATATTAAAAGGCTATTGGCCTATTCAAGCATCTCACATGCTGGATTTGTACTGATGGGACTTCTTGCAAGAAATGAGTTTGCTGTAAAATCCATTGGTATGTATTTACTTTGTTATCTTTTTATGAATATTGGAGCTTTCTCAATAGTTATTGTAATGAGAAGGAAGAATATAGTGGGAGAAGAATTAGACGATTACAAAGGATTAATTCACACCCATCCAGTGATTGCATCTTTTATGACAGTTTTTCTGCTTTCTCTCGCGGGTATTCCACCTACAGCAGGATTTGTGGCAAAGTACTTTGTATTTTCTTCTGTAATAAAGGAATTCTTGAGAACTAACGATAGGCTTCTTCTCTATGTTGCAATTATAGGTGCAATTAATGCAGTTATAGCCCTTTATTACTATTTTAGAATTGTAAAGAGAATGTTTATGGGTGAGCCCACAGAGGTAAGTAAAGAAAAAGTGGCAGTCAACATATTTTCTGGTGCTTCTCTTGGAATAACATTTTTCTTTACAATATTTATCGGAATTTATGCAGAGCCTTTCATAAGATTTGCCAATTTAATGGGCAAATCCCTTAAGGCATTTTTTTAGTTAGTATATGAAAAGAAAAAAAAAATTGAGTCCGAAGGTAGTAAATACACTATCTGCGGGCTCTATGTTACCTTCATGTATGGTTGTTTCCCTTTTAATATACTATTGGTTTAAAAGTAATGGGTGGGTTGGAGAATCATCACTTATCTATTTTGTAATTTTTGGGATAATATCTGGTTTTTATAGTTTTTTTAAATATTTGCCAAAAGATTAGATATGAAATCTAAAAATTCATTCGATTACGACAAAGCACTAAAGAGAATAAGCAAATGGATCCTTATATTGGAAGTAATAGGTATTGCTATTTCATTAATTATATCTTTCACAAAATTTTTAAATTTTTTTATAGGGTCTTTCATTGCAATTTTGTCCTATATTTTAATCAGAGTAATAGTGGATAACCTATTTAGAAATTATGAAAGTGGTCAAAAAGAGTATGGAAAATTTTTAATAAAATTTTTTATAATCAATATGTTGCTTTTTGGTGTAATTTATGGTATTAAATTCCTTCCCTCCAGAGATATTTTATGTTTATCTCTGGGTATAAGTATAGTGGTAATATCTCTATTTATTGAAGTTATTTATGAAATATTGATGGGTAAGTGGTAAGATGGAACATCATTTTTTATTAGCTAAGGCTATAAATAAAATTTTTGGTCCGATAGTTGTATTTATTTCAAATTTATTGGGACTTAGGATAGCTGATAAAGAGTACCCTATACCAGATTTTTTGTGCTTTTTAATAATAATAGTTCTTATTTCAGCAATAATACATTGGTGGGCATCGCGAAAGTATAAAGTAGATGAGCCTACAGGATTTCAACACTTGTTTGAATCCCTTTATGATGGATTTAGAGATATAATAGAATCTGTTATAGGAGAAGAAGGTAAAAAATATCTTCCATTTCATTTTTCTCTCGGTACTTTTATATTTTTTTCAAATATTTCTGGATTGATTCCAGGGTTTGAATCTCCATCAAGTAATATTAACTTTACAGCTGGCTGTGCAATAATAGTTTTTATTTACTACAATATAATTGGATTTAAAAAGAGTGGTATTAAATATTTAAAGCATTTTATGGGTCCAAATATTTTTCTGGCGCCGCTAATGATTCCCATTGAAATAGTTAGCCATCTGGCAAGGCCATTTTCATTGGCTGTACGTCTTTTTGCCAATATTTTTGGAGAGGATATGGTTATCCTTGTCTTTTTGGGGATGTTGCCCTTTATTTTACCAATGCCTCTAATGTTTTTATCCATATTGACTTCGCTTATTCAGGCTTTTGTCTTTGTAATGTTGTCGATGTTATATATATCTGATGCAATGCCACATGAAGAGGAGGCACATTAAGTATAAGTATTATGTTGAAAATAAATATGTAGGAGGGAATATAGTGAGAAGAAAAGTTTTTTCAATTCTTTTTGTTTTGTTTTTAATTTCTTTTATGGGTTTGCCAATTTTTGCTGCTGGTGCAACGCCGGCTGCTCAAAGTAATGGAGGTATTTCACCAGGACTTGGATACCTTGCAGCAGGACTTGGAATGGGTTTAGCTGCAGGACTTTGCGGACTTGGACAGGGAAAAGCAATTGTTTCTGCTTGTGAAGGCGTTTCGAGAAATCCTGGTTCAGAGAAGGCTATAAGGTTTTTTCTAATTCTTGGGCTTGCTTTTATCGAATCATTGGTTCTTTACACATTTTTGATTGTTATTATAAAAATATGATAAAGGGGGGGATGCCCCCTTTTATTTTTCCCATTTGTTTTTATCCTTGTTCCACCAGAACGTTCTTATAACTCCTTTTATTGTAAGTGTTATTGCCACGTGGTCTCCATTCTTATCACTGAGATAGACTGAACCTGGGTTAGACCATTGACCTGTTGGAGAACAACTTGCAATCATTCTATTAAAGGTAACTGGTGCAAAAGGTTGCTTGGTTGGATTAGAAGGTGGCCCATATATATTTTCACAATTAAAAGAAACGCCATCTGTAAGAAAGAAAGGACCTATAATTTTTTCTCCTTTATCAAAGGTTCTGTTGTTGTTAGCATCACAATGAATGTAAAAAGAATTTCCATTTACATTAAAATATACCCTGTGTCTCATATTTTTATAAGCTGCCAAAAATTTTGCCCTTTTAAAAGTTGATTCAATAACTTTTGCGTTTTTTTCTAAGGCATTCCACCTTGTAAAACCAAAAATTTGTGGAAGTGCGACTAAAAGGGTTGTTGTAAAAATTAAAATGACAATAAGGGACTCCATAAGTGAATATCCACATCTTCTTAACATAAAAAACCTCCTGTAAAAAAATATTTTTCACTTTATATAACGATTTTTTTTGAAAAATTTTCTGAATTTTTTATATTTTTTTTAAAAAAGAGTATAATTTTAGGTTATAAAATTAGAGGGAATGGTATGAAAAAGCTTATATTTCAACTATTTATAATTATTAATTTTTTTGTTATTTTTTCTTTTTCGGCTCCGGTTTATGTCTTTTATCCAAATATTGGGCAGGGGAGCTGTACAATAATTGTTACGCCAAGTGGAGAAGGGGCAGTGGTCGATTCAGGATCAGCCATAAGACATACTCCAACAGATGTGGTGAAATTTATAAAAGATTTAAAGGATAAGGGAATATTGAAGGAGATAAAATACCTTCTACCTACCCATTACGATGAAGATCATATTGGAAAGTTTGTGGATATAATGAGAAGCTGTGATGTTACAACAGATTGTTGGGTGCTTGATAGGGGTACCTATGGTGGCACTCCAGATACTAAAACGTATCAAAATTATAGGTATGAGACAGGGTGGTTTCATTACAGAGTAGTTCAACCGGGGGATGTAATTTTCAATGAAGGTGACTTTAATATGACCTGCATGGTAGTAAATGGGGTGACAATTGGTGGGGATGTTGTTGACATAACAAATTCTTCAGCTTTTGAAAATTCTGCTTGTGCTGGCTATTTAATTACATATAAAAATTTTAAATTATGGGTTGCTGGTGATTTGACAGGTTATGATTGGGATCCAGATGACGATATAATAATACCAGATGTTGAGTCTGCTGTTGCTCCATATATAGGAGATATAGACGTATATACTTTTCACCACCATGGAAGTATTACAGGTTCAAATCCCTATTTTTTATCCGTTATAAAGGCTGAAGTTGGAATTGCTCAAGTGGGAACAGATAACACGTATGGTCATCCCAATAAAAATACTGTACTCAGATATTTAAATAGTCCAACAACTACAGGAGAGCACTATTTCATTCAGCAAAATCCGGGAAATCCAGATGATCCAAGATCAGATGATTCCCTTGGACACATTGCAAATGGAGATATTACAATTGTGACCTATGGAAATGGCTATTTTGTCTATGGTGGAGATTTAACTCCAAGGATTTTTCCAGATGATATAACTGGCAAATTAGAAGGAGATTTTCCTCCAATTGTAAAAAATGTGAGGAGAGATATTTACTATCCTACAAGTGAGAATTCACCAGTGATTAGTTGTGATGCATGGGATGACGGTGGTATAGAAAATGTAAGCTGCTATATTGACTATAAAGTAGATGGTGTTGAGCAAGAACCCATTGAGATGGAAAGAAATGGAAATACCTTTACAGGTAATATACCTGCTGAAGATAATTCAAAACTTGTTTTATATAGGATAAAGGCTATAGATGGCGGTGGAAATATAACATATTCAGATTGGGATGGGTATTATAGTGGAGTTACGCAAATTGGAAAGATCCATAAGATTGATGAGGATGGAATGCCATATGGGGTTAATTGTGCAATTAATGTTAAGGGAACTGTAACAGTTGGTACAGATACTTTTTCCAAGTATTACAATATGGTTTTTTTGGAGGACAATACAGGTGGAATTGAAATGTTTTGCAAGGATAATTCTCTTAAATTAAATGTCGGAGATGAAATAGAAATAACAGGTGAAGTTACAAATTATGCAGGCATTACTGAAATATATGTCAGTTCAAAAGATGATATAACAACTATCAGTAGTGGAAATGAAGTTAATCCCGAAGTTGATTTTATTTCGGAAATTGGTGAAGACAAAGAGGGAAAGCTTGTTAGGATAAGAGATGTATGGGCTGTAGGTGGAGATATACCTTCAAGTGGAAATGGCAATTTGACAGTGACAGATGTTAATGGTGATACTTTAACTGTAAGAATAAATAAATATACAAATATTCCAGGGATGGACGTTCCACCTGACCCATTCGATTTAGTAGGTGTAGTTACTCAATATGATTCAATTTGTCCATATTTAAGTGGATATCAAATTACACCAAGAAGTCGAGAAGATTTTATAGACAATGCTTCACCCATTGCCTTTATAACAAAGCCTGAGGGAAATGAGACAATTATACAAGGGGATGCTGTTGATTTTGATTGTTATGCGTATGATGGGGATGGGTATATAACGGGTTATTTATGGGATTTTGATGGTGGTGCGTCTAACTCAACATTAAAGAATCCAAGTGGCATAGTCTTCAACTATCCAGGGACATATGATGTGAAATTAAAAGTTTATGATAATAGTGGAGCGGATAATCTTAGATATCCTGAAGTGACGATAACTGTCCTTTCGAAAGATGGTGATTATGATGGTGATGGGCTGTCAAATGGCGAGGAAAGGGAAATTGGAAGTGATCCATTTAATCCAGATACAGATGGGGATGGTATTATAGATGGGGAAGATCCGAATCCGTTGATAAAACAGGGAGATATGGATAATAATGGCAAAATAAATATTGTGGATTTAATGAAACTTGAACTTTATATATTGGGAAATTCTATGAATGGAGAATTTCATCCAGAGTGTGGTGATTTAAATTTAGATGGCTTTGTAAATGCTTCCGATGTGGTTATTTTTAAAAATTATTTGGTTGGAAAAAATTCAAATTTAAAGAATGAATAGTATAGGAAAATTAAAAAATGTAATTAGAGAATATGATTCTATATTGCTACCCGTAAGTGGAGGTCTTGACAGTACATTTTTACTTTTTTTTGTGAAAAAGAATTTCCCAAAGAAGAAAATTCTGGCTATTCACTTTTATGGTGACACTTTTTACGAAGAGGATGGAGAATTTTTAAGGGAACTTTGTATTGATTTAAAAGTTGAGTTAATTTTTGAGGGGTTAAATCATCTTTTAATTGAAGGGATTGAAGGTAAAGATAGATGTTTAAACTGTAAAAGGGAAATGTTTGAGAGATTGAAAAAAATAATGGTTGAAAAAAAATTAAAGTGGATATTTTCATCTGAGGTTTTTGGGGAAAATTTTGAAAATAGAAAGGGCTTTCGATTTTTGAAAGGTAAAAATGAGGTAATTTTTCCTTTATTAGAGACAGGGGTAAGTAAGGGGGACATCTTAAAATATTTCGAAGAAAATGGTTGTAGAGAACTTGTTAGAACTAAAAACAGTTGTATCCTTACCCGCTTTAAAGTTGGAAAAAAAATTAAATCTGAAGATATTAAAAAGATTAAAGAGTGTGAAAGGTGGCTAAAAGATTTTGGAATTAATGGTGTTGTAAGAGTGAGAATGGGAGATGTGGGTAAATGCTATCTTGAGTTTTCAAAATATGAGGATAAAAGAAAAATTTCAGGGTTACTGTTTAATCATAAACTTATAAATTTTTTTTCTGATAGGGGATTTGATAAAATCTTTATTAATTTGAAAGGATATGGAGAAAAATAGAAGTTTTTTGGTATAATCTCTTTGGTAAAGAGGAAATATAATGGCGAGATATACAATAATTGGACTTGGAACTTTTGGCTTTAATGTGGCCAGTAAACTGTTTGAAAAAGGCCATGAGGTTATTGGCATAGATATTAGAGAAGATCTGGTTCAAAAAGCTCAACCTTTTGTATCTCAAGCTATAGTTGCGGATGCTACTGACCAAGAGACGTTAAAAGCTCTTGGTATTGAGGATTCAGAATATGTTGTTATAAGTGTCGGGAATAAGATTGATACATCAATCTTAATAACCCTTTATATAAAGGAAATGGGAATAGAAAATATTTTAGTAAAAGCTGTGAATGAAGTACATGGAAGAATTTTAAAACAAATTGGAGCATCTGAGATTGTTTTTCCTGAGAAAGAAATGGCACATAGAATAGCGGATAGGATTGGGTATAAGAGTGTAATTGATTTTATAAAATTGGGTGATGAAATATCAATTATGGAAATTGAAGTGCCTGAGGAGTTAATTGGAAAAACTATAGCAGAGAGTGAATTTAGACAGAAATTTAATGTAAACATAGTTGCTTTAAAATCTCTTGTGGGAGATGAATATAGAATGGTAATCCCCAATCCTGAATATGTTTTCAGACACAGGGATACACTGGTGGTTGTTGGGGAAGAAAAAATGTTAAATGCTTTTAAAAAGAAGAAAAAATAAAAATTTCGGAGGTAGATTATGGAAATTAAAAAATTTGGAGTAATTGGTTCTGGAACAATGGGTAATGGTATAGCTCAAGTAGCAGCCTTTAGCGGTTTAAAGGTTACAATAGTTGACATTTCAGAAGAACAATTGAAAAGAGCAATGGCTACAATTGAAAAAAGTCTTTCTAAATTTGTGGAGAAAGGAAAAATTACGAAAGAGAAAAAGGAAGAAACCTTGAAAAATTTAAACACAACCACAAATATTGAAGACATAAAGGACGTAGATTTTGTGGTAGAAGCAGTTTTTGAAAATTATGAGGTAAAGAAATCAATTTTTGAAAAGTTAGATGGTATGTTGAGAGATGGTGTTATAATTGGAACAAATACCTCTTCAATATCTATTACAAAACTTGCAGCAAATACAAAAAGACCTGATAAGGTTATTGGAATGCATTTTATGAATCCAGTGCCTATAATGAAATTGGTGGAAATAATAAGAGGAATTGCCACAAGTGATGAAACTTTTAAAATCACGAAGGAACTTGCAGAGAAATTTGGTAAAGTCCCTGTTGAGGTTAATGATTTTCCCGGTTTTGTTTCAAATAGAGTGCTTTTACCTATGATAAATGAGGCAATATATGCATTGATGGAAGGGGTTGGAACTCCAGAAGCTATTGACACCGTGATGAAACTTGGTATGAATCATCCAATGGGACCACTAACTCTTGCTGATTTTATAGGATTGGATGTATGCCTTGATATTATGAATGTACTTTATGAGGGTTTTAAAGATCCCAAATATAGGCCTTGTCCACTTCTTCAAAAGATGGTAGATGCCGGTTATCTTGGAAGGAAAAGTGGAAAAGGCTTTTATGATTACAGTAAGAAATAATAATGGGGGGATTACCCCCTTTTTTTAAAACAAATAAGGAGGAATTGATGGAAGATAAAAAAGATAAGGCACTTCAAAGTACGCTTTTGCAAATAGAGAAGCAGTTTGGCAAAGGTTCAATAATGAAATTAGGTGAAAAGAAGGCTTTAAATATAGATGTCATACCCACAGGTATTTTATCACTTGATTTCATACTTGGTGTAGGAGGCTTTCCAAGAGGGAGAATTGTTGAAATTTTTGGACCAGAATCAAGTGGTAAGACAACAGTTGCGTTACATGTAATCTCAGCTGCACAAAATATTGGAGGATATGTTGCATTTATTGATGCTGAACATGCTCTTGATCCTGAGTATGCAAAAAAACTCGGAGTAAAGACAGATGAACTTCTGATAAGTCAACCTGATAGCGGCGAGCAAGCACTTGAAATTGCAGAGATGCTTGTAAGGAGTAATGCAGTGGATGTAATTGTTATAGATTCAGTTGCAGCACTTGTTCCAAGGGCTGAGCTTGAAGGGGATATGGGGGATAGTTTTATGGGACTTCAGGCAAGGCTTATGTCTCAGGCGCTCAGAAAATTGACGGCAATTGTTTCTAAATCAAACACCTGTTTGATTTTTATAAATCAGGTGAGGGAGAAGATAGGAATTGTCTATGGCAATCCTGAGGTTACGACAGGTGGAAGGGCACTTAAGTTTTATTCGTCCATAAGACTTGAAGTAAGGACCATAGGCAAAATAAAGGCTGGAGATAAGCAAATTGGGAATAGAACAATTGTTAAAGTGGTTAAAAATAAAGTGGCACCACCTTTTAAGAATGCTGAGTTTGATCTAATATATGGCGAAGGATTCTCAAAAGAGACTGACCTTTTGGATATGGGGGTTAAACTTGATATAATAGATAAAAGTGGATCCTGGTATAGCTATAAAAATACCAAACTTGGTCAGGGGAAGGAAAATGTTAGAGAATTTTTAAAAAATAATTCTGATATCTTTAATCAAATTTCAGATGAGATAAGGGGAAAACTTGGGTTTAAAAGAGAAGAAGAAAAAAATGAAGATAAAAAATGAATGATCTGGAAAAAGTAAGAAAGGAAATTGAAGAATTAAGAAAAAAAATAAGATATCACGAGTACCTGTATTACGTTAAAAATCAGCCTGAAATATCAGATTTTGAATTTGACCTGCTAATGAAACAGTTAATAGCCTTTGAGGAAAAATATCCTCAATTTAAAACAGCAGATTCGCCATCTGTGAGAGTCGGTGGAGAGGTCGCTGAAGGGTTTGAATCCATCAGACATGAAATTCCAATGATGAGCCTCGACAATGCATATAATTACGGAGAATTAAGAGAGTTTGAAAATAGACTAAAAAGGATTTTGGGGCATAGAAATTTTACATATGTTGTTGAGATGAAGTTTGATGGATTAAGTCTCTCACTTATTTACATTGATAAAATTTTAAATGTTGGGGCTACAAGAGGAGATGGAGTTTTTGGAGAGGTTGTTACTCAAAATGTTAAAACAATTAGAAGTATTCCTTTAAGGTTGAATTATGTTGGTAAACAGTTTGATATTGATTTAAAAAATAAAATTGAGGTAAGGGGAGAAATAATTTTACCGATAAAACATTTTGAGGAATTAAATGAATTCAGGAAAAAAGAAGGACAAACTCCCTTTGCAAATCCAAGGAATGCGGCAGCAGGT
>JALULU010000420.1 GCA_027040585.1 Acidobacteriota bacterium
TAGATGTGTTAAAAAATTTATCATAATCATCCCTTTTCTCAATAAAACTTCCAGCAAGGAGATAAACTGAATTTCTCTTTGAAAAATTTCTCAAACTATTTATAAGTTCCCCATCAAGGGAGTGATATTTAAATGGAATTTTTTTATTGGTTCTTAAAAAGGAAAAATTCTCGGG
Source organism: Acidobacteriota bacterium (assembly GCA_027040585.1). GTDB lineage: Bacteria > Acidobacteriota > JAAYUB01 > JAAYUB01 > JAMOQF01 > JAMOQF01. Next base: position 176 of record JALULU010000420.1, read on the forward strand.
AAGTGCAATTAACTCTGCACCTTCTTTAACACTAAAATCCATCAATTTAAAAACTTTTTCTAAATTGTTTTCATAATCTGAATTTACAGAAACCTGAACTGCTGCGACTTTCATGGAACTTTAAAAAAAACTCCCCTTTCTCCTGTCTCAGATTTTATTTTTCCTTCCTCTTCAAGAATATCCAAATATTTGTTTATCTCTGAAACATTTAAACCAGTTATTGAAATTAAATCCTCAATTGTTGAAGGCCTTCTCTTAAGTGTATTAAAAATCAAATCTTCTACATCTTCACTATATGAAGGGATTTCTCTTCTGCTTTTAAACCTTGAAATAATTTCAACATTTTTTAAATTCCAGAAATTGATAATTTCAAAGAGCCTCTTTTTAGTGGCAGGTTTTAAATCTGAAACAGATCCCGGTCTATCAAGGGTGTTTAATTGGACCTTATGAGGATTTATATAAATTATGGCATTCTTTAATTTTTTAAGTTCATCTTCAAAATCATTTACCCCTTCAAGAATAAATACTTCAAGGTGCATTTTAACATCCGTTTCTTCCCTGAAATTTTTAAGACCTTCAATAATTTTATCAATATTAACTAAGGGGTGGGGTCTATTTACCCTTTTTAAAACCTCAGGAGAAACAGCATCAAGGGAAGGTAAAATTAAATCAAGGTCTTTTAGCTCTTCTCTCAATCTTTCATCATACATAAATGTTGAATTCGTTAAAAGTGCAATATTTACATCATAATTTTCACTTAAAAATTTAACAACATCACCGATTTTAGAATTTAAAGTGGGTTCACCTGACCCTGAAAATGTACAGTAATCTGGATACTTTCCCTTTTTAAAAAAGTCCTCAAGTTCCCTTTTAACAATATCTACTTTTACGTATTCACTTCTTTCAAAAAGTAAATCAGTTGTGGGACCACATTCACAGTAAACACAGTCCATAGAACAAAACTTATATGGTACTAAGTCAATTCCAAGGGATACTCCAAGTCTCCTTGAAGGCACTGGTCCAAAAAGTGTTTTATAAATCATAAGTTTACACCGAAAACATGTTGTTAAGGGCTATGAGGGAATATTTCCTGATTTCATTAGATACAGTTATTTCATTTATAATCTTTCCCTCTTTTAAATTTTTAAGTACATTTAATAAGTCATTTGCCCTTATTTTGGACATTGTTCTACATATGGTGTTAAAATTTGTAAGAATATCAATTGTTTTGTTGGGATTATTTCTCTTAAGCCTCATTACAAGGTTTTTCTCTGTTCCAACAGCCCAGTAAGTTCCATCCTCTGCATTCTCAATTGTTTTTATTATCTGTTCAGTTGAACCACTGTAATCAGCCATTTTAAAAACCTCAAAGGAACATTCCGGATGGACAATTATTTTATATGGTTCTTTACCTCTCTTAAAATGTACAATGTGGGTTGGCTGAAACATCTGGTGTACCCAACAATGCCCATCCCACAAAATCACCTTTATTTTCTTTTTATCACCACTTAAAACCAACCCATCTTTTCTACTCCAAAATCCAATTTCATCTCCCACAATTCCCTTTTTATATGAGGTATTTCTCCCAAGATGCTGATCTGGTAAGAAAAACAACATATCCCCTCTACTAAAGGCTGCATCAAAAATTTTATCAGCATTTGAGGAAGTACAAATATACCCATTTTCTCTACCCACAAAAGCTTTAACTTCTGCAGTTGAGTTGATATACGTAATTGGAACAATTCTTTTACCCTTAAAAACTTCTTTAAGATACGAAAAAGCACTCACAACTTCATTTATTGGTGCCTTATCAGCCATTGGACATCCGGCATCCAGATTGGGTAGTATTACCTTCTGTTTGCCACCTGAAAGAATTGCGGCAGTTTCCGCCATAAAGTGAACACCACAAAAAATTATATACTTTGCCTCTTTCTGTGACGTTGCAAGTTGAGAAAGTTTTAGAGAATCTCCTGTAAAGTGCCCATATTTATATACTTCATCCCTTTGATAGTGATGGGCCAAGATTACAATCTCTTCTTTAAAATAATCAATAAGGGATTCTATTTCATTAAAAATCAAGGTGAAATTTCCTAAAAATTATTACTTCTTTAAAACTCTTGCCAGATACGCTTCTCTTTTTCTAATTTTAGTGAGTTTTCTTCTAAGTCTTTTAATTTTATGCCTGACTTCTTTTAATTTTTCAAGGTCATGCTCTTCTTGTTTTAAAATATCCCTTTTGGCTTTAATTAATCCCTTCATATCCTCTTTAAAACTTTTTTTCTGTTCTTCAAGTTCTTTTATTTCTTCAGATTCAAGTTTTTCTTCTTCAAATTCATTCCTCTTTTTGAGCGCTTCAACAATTACTTCAACAAGATGATCCTTATCCATAGCGTGAGCACCTTGAATTTCTGGATAATTACCTGCTATTTCCCTTAACTTTTTTGCAGTCATTTTCTTTAAATCACTAAGCTTGGTCAATTTCTTCCTCCCTCTCTTATTTTTTTTAAAAGTGTGATTTTACTATTTGAAAACCAAATTGGCAATAATTTATTTTAAAAATTAAAAAGTAAAATCACTCATATTCAACAACATAAGTATCAGCAACTATATCGTGAAAAGCCTTTTTCTTTGGATGAATCAAACCAATTAAAAACAAAACACCAAAAGTTCCTGCACTAAATAGCCAAATAAGTGCTCTTAATAAACTTTTTGAAAATGTAGGTGGCTTAGCATCTTTAGCAATTACGTGAAGTCCAAGCAACATCTTTCCAAAAGTTTGACCTCTTTCAGTAGTCATTATTGTAAGGTATATTAAAGGTAGAAAATTTATATATAAAAGTTTCATAAATAAATTATTAATCATGGATTTTGGCAAAAAGAAATAACCCATTCCACCTAAAATTCCTATAATAACTGCATCTATCAGAAAGGCTATAATCCTCTTGATATTCCTTGCAGGGAAAAAAGCAGCAGCAGAAACATCCACACCCAAAGCCAGAGCATTTCTTACCCTTTCAAAGGCAGTTTTCAAATAGGGAAGATCTTTAGCTTTTCTCCACTTTCCTTCTTCCCCTTTTTTAACTAAATCTTCTTCAAGCAAATCCCTTGAAAGCACCCAATCTTCAAGTGTAACAAGATCCAGATTGTCATAAATATCATCATCAATTTTAACTGACCAAATTTTTTCTTCCCAGAATGGCGTTTTCTTTTCTTCCTGGTTAATCTCTTTTTCTTTTTCCTCTAATTTTTCTTCAATTTCTTCTTTAAATTCTTCAGCACCTTCAACAGGCTTTTCACTAACATCTTCATCTTTTAATTTTATATCCAGTTTAGATGAAGTAGAAGCAAGTTCCTGCTCTAAAACCTCTCCCGATACATTTAAAGCAAGTTCAGCACCACAAGATGGGCAAATAGCAGCATCCTTCGATACAGGTTTACCACAAACAGGGCAAGTTATCCCTTCAAGATTCTCAATTACATTTTCTTCTTCCTGAACTTCATTTTTATTTTTATCTTTATCTTCATATTCTAAGTTTTTATCTGTACCACCTTCTTTAAATTCATCCGGAAGAATATCATCTATAAAATCATCGCTAATACTTAATTCATCTTCAAGTTCGGAAAGCTCTTCCTGAGGACTTTCCTCTAATAATTTATTTTCTTCAATTTTACTCTCTCCCTCAACATCTACCAATGAATCACTTCCCGGGCTTTCATCAGTTATTTTACTATTACTTGCAGAAATATCATCCACTTCTCTTACAATTTTTATTTCACCATCAGATGTAACAATAGCCTTCTCCTTTTCAAATGAAGAAGTCTCAGGAGAAACAAACCTAATAAGGTCAAAATCCACATCTTTAGGCCTTGATAGTAAAAAAGTTGACTGACAGACAGGACACTTTGCCTTTGTTGGATTATCTGGAACTTTATCCCCATAAAGCCACAATATTTTTTTACAAAATTGACATTTAAAAGGTAATTTCCTCTCAATACTCGAAAATAACATGGACACATACATGGTGGCTTCTACATCACTTTCAAAAGTTTTTATTCCCTTTTGATTTAGAAATCTAAAGGTCTCCTCTGGCATGGCTATAAACCTACATTTATCCAGAATCTCAAATCCAACATGCCTTAAATTCGTATCTACATTTTTGCTTGGAAATCTAAACTCATTTGCAGAAAGAGATGTAAAAGGGCATCTTATTGTTTTGGGAAAGCCAAAAACACCTATTTCTAAAAACCTTTCTCCACTAACATTGTCACCTATTGCATAAATAGATAAAAAAGTCATATTGGCATATGGAACGTCAATGTATCTATCTACTTTAATAGAGCTGAAACGAGGACTTACCCATCTTGCATACATATAATTATATTTAAATGTATGCGTTGTTTCCCCCGGCTTAATTATATAAATTTTCTCTAAATAATCTCCTATTTTACCTAACATAAAAACTCCTTAATGGTGATATTTAATTATAATAAATTATTCCGATTTTTTACAAGTCCAATTTTACTGATAAAACCAAATTGATATTGACAAATATAATTTCTTCTGGTATAAATCTCTTTCATTTTTTGCATTAATTGGAGGAAGAAATGTCTAAAAGGTGTGATATATGTGGGAAAGTTCCATTGACCGGACACAATATTAGCCACGCTCATAATGTAACTAAGAGAAGATTTGAACCAAATCTTCATAAAGTAAAAGCTTACATTAATGGGGAAGTTAAAAGAATAAGAGTGTGTACTAAATGTCTCAAATCTGGAAAAGTCATAAAACCACCTATTAAATAGGATTTTTAACCCTCCCCAAAAACAGTGAGCCATCCAATTGGATGGCTTTTTTTATCCCATATTCTATCAACAAAAATCATTTTCTATATTAATTAACCCAATCACTTTGGGAACAGTCCACACTATAAGTTCCCATTTCAAAAATCAGTTTTCATTTTATTTAACAAGAAGAGAAAATTTGTGTATAATTAAAAGTGAATATGGAATTTGTATATTTTTTAAAATTTTTCAGAGGTCTTTCATATGGATGGAAAAATTAAAGATAAGAAAAGATGCCCAAAATGTGGCTTTATATCTGAAAATCCTGATATAAAATTTTGTGAAATTTGTGGTTACCAATTTGAAAAGCCTGAAAATGGCAATATTATTTGTTTTGCATGTAAAGCGATAATACCAAAAGATAGCAATGTTTGTCCTTTTTGTGGCGTAAAGGTCAAAGGAACAAAAATATCTCAACCGGTTTTAATTTCATTTGGAGATAATGGAGAAAAAAATGAACATATATTGCTGCTTCCCAAATCCACTATTGGGCGTAATC
>JALULU010000421.1 GCA_027040585.1 Acidobacteriota bacterium
AAGAAGATACATACCTCCAAAATTTCCTATTTCACTCAGTACGTTCTTATTAAATGTTTTTAAAGCAAGTTGTTTTATATTTTTTTTCGCTTCATTGGCCTTATTGATATCAACCCCTGACTTACTGTAAGAAAATTTTTTATCCATAAAAATATTCCTTTAATTTTTTAGATGATAAAATAACATAATTTAATAAGGTAAAAAATAAATTTCTTTACTTAAATAATTTAAAAAATTAAAATACTTTTAATGGGTGGTGATTAATAAATGAGAATAAAAATAGGTATAATTGGTTTTGCAAAATATTTGGAAACGCTTATATCCCATATTTTTGAAAACATTAACTATATAAAATATAAACACAGTTTTTCTGTCCAGATAACTTTTTACTATAATGGGATTAATTACTTCATAAATGATAAAGGGTTGTCCCCTGATGAAATCCTTGAAACTATTGGAGAAGCAAGCATATCCGACGAAAGTGATATTACTTTTGTAAGGGAAATAAAAAATGTTCCTGAGAGAATAAAAGACAGTAAAGCAAACCTCATTATTCTCTGTCTCCCTGAAATTTTAGGAAAACAAAATTATAAATATATTAAAACCCTTCTCTCAAATAATATAAATGTTATCACCACACTTAAAAATGGAATTATTGAAAATATTGATGAATTAGAGGATATATCAAATTTTAATAATCTTTTCTTTTCATATCTTCCCGCTTTAAACCTGACTACACCCATGGGAGATTTTATGGAAAGCATATCTTCCCATTTTGAAATTCATGGGTTTGAGGGTATCTTGAATAGATTTTCAAACATAATAATTTCTGAAATGATAAAAAATAAAAGTTCAGTTATGGAAGAGTTTGAATTTCTTAAAGAGGTGTATCCCAACTATGAAGTTCTTATCTCTGAAGATTTAGATGGGTACAGCACAGCCTCCACTGCTTTTTTGCTTGCACGCAAATATATGACAAATAAAATAAATTTTAACGATGTGAAAATAATGGGCATTAGAAAACTCAATTTTGAAAAGATTAAAAAAATTGTCGAAGAAGGAAATAGCGTTAAATTTTTGGGAAAAGCTTCTTATGAAGATGAAAAATTAAAAATAAGGGTAACTCCTTCTATAATATCGAGAGAACACAATTTTTATGAAATAAACGATATGTCAGAAGCAATGCTTATATTCTCAGATTTTCCCACATCTACTCTTTTCACATCAAAAGGTACAGATAACTTCGAAAAGGATATTGCCTATTCAATATTTAGAGAAATAATTAAATTTGGCATTAATTCCACAAAAAAGTATTCCTAAATAAAGGTAAACAAAACTATCCTAATAATAGTTTTACAAAAAACCCATTGAAAATTAAATTTCCCATCTCATTTTTTTTAACTTATTATATAATTGTACTTAAAGTAATAAGGGAAATGGAGGAAAAATGTCTGAAACTATGAAGGCTGTTGTAAAGGTAAAAGAGGGGAAAGGTGCTGAGCTTAAGGAAGTTCCCATTCCCACAATAAAGGACAATGAGGTTTTGGTAAAGGTTAAGGCAACATCTATATGCGGAACAGATGTACATATTTACACATGGGATAAATGGTCAGCATCCAGAATTGGTAAGAAAAACCTTCCACAAACATTGGGACATGAGGTAGCTGGAGAAGTTGTAAAGGTCGGAAAGGCTGTAAAGAGAATAAAACCTGGGGATTATATCTCTGCAGAAACACACATTTTTACTTTTAAAGATTTAACAGCACAGGTAGGGCAATTAAATTTAGGTGATCATATGGAAATTCTTGGGGTGGATAGAGATGGCAGTTTTGCCGAATACATAGCAATTCCAGAAAATGTGTGCTGGAAAAATGAGAAATCCGTTCCACCTGAAATAGCAAGTATTCAAGAGCCCCTTGGGAATGCAGTATATGCTGTACTTGGTGAAGACCATGATGTAACCGGAAAAACAGTAGTATTACTGGGAGATGGTCCCATTGGGCTTTTTGCCACTGCTTTTTCTAAAACTGCAGGCTTTGCTAAAATCTTTTTAGTGGGACTAAACGATTTTTCACTTCAATTGGGTAAAAAGCTTGGAGCAGATTACATTTTAAAAGCAGACGAAGATATTGACAGAGTTAAGTTTGTAAAAGATCGTACATATGGTGCAGGTGCTGATATCGTAGTTGAAATGGCTGGCGCTCCTCAAGCTATAAAAGAAGGACTTCAAATGGTTAGAAAGGGAGGAAGATTTTCAGCATTTGGGATACTTAAAGAAGGAAAAATAGAAATAGACTATAATGACAATTTCGTATTTAAAGGAATTCAAGTTCATTCAATAAGTGGAAGGAAAATATTTGATACGTGGTACAGGGTAAGAAACCTTCTATCAACGGGAAAATTAAATATTAAACCTGTGATAACACATCTTTTTAAACTTGAAGATTTCGAAAAAGGTTTCAATGAGATGTTGGCTTTTCCAAGAAAATGTGGAAAAGTTGTACTTTTCCCTGATGAAAAAGAATTGGAAAAAGCCGAAAAAAGAATGAAAAATTAAAATCCAATAAAGGAGTTAGTATATGTATGGAAAAATAAAGGAAGACTTACAAAAAGAGTTAAAAGAAATTGAAGAAGCAGGGCTTTATAAAAAGGAAAGAATAATTGCAGGGCCACAGGGCGTAGAAATAAGCTTAAGTAATGGGAAAAAAGTTTTAAACTTTTGTGCAAACAATTACCTTGGGCTTGCAAATCATCCAGAAGTTGTTAAAGCAGCCAAAGAAACCCTTGACAAATGGGGATTTGGGCTCTCTTCAGTTAGATTTATTTGTGGAACACAGGAAATTCATAAAATTTTAGAAAAAAAAGTTGCAGAGTTTTTGGGAATGGAAGATGCAATTCTATATGCAGCATGTTTTGACGCAAATGGCGGTGTTTTTGAACCATTTTTAGACGAAAACTGTGCAATAATTACAGACCAATTAAATCACGCTTCCATTATAGATGGTATCAGACTAACAAAAGCTAAAAGATTTATTTACAAACACTTAGATATGGCTGATTTAGAAGAGAGATTAAAAGAAGCAAAATCTTACAAATATAGAATGATTGCAACTGATGGTGTTTTCTCAATGGATGGGGATATAGCACCACTTAAAGAGATTTGCGATCTTGCAGATAAATATGATGCCCTGGTTATGGTTGATGATTCACACGCCACAGGTTTTATAGGAAAGACAGGAAGAGGTACACATGAATACAATGGCGTAATGGGAAGAGTTGATATAATAACTACAACATTTGGTAAGGCCTTAGGTGGCGCTTCTGGCGGATGCATCGCTTCTAAAAAAGAAATAGTTGATATGTTAAGGCAGAGAAGTAGACCTTATCTTTTCTCAAACACCCTCGCACCTGCTGTCGTTGGAGCAACAATTAAAGTTCTCGATATGTTGACAGAAACAACTCATTTAAGAGACAAACTTGAAAACAACACAAAATACTTTAGAGAAAAAATGACTGAAGCAGGTTTTGATATAAGACCCGGTAATCATCCAATAGTTCCGATTATGCTTGGAAAATTTCCAAATGATGCAAAACTTTCACAGGATTATGCGGACAAACTTTTAGATGAGGGAATATATGTAATTGGTTTCTACTATCCTGTAGTACCAAAGGGTCAAAGCAGGATAAGAGTTCAAATATCTGCTGCACATGAAAAGGAGCATTTAGACAGGGCAATTGAAGCCTTTACGAAAATTGGAAAGGAATTGGGAGTTATTTAAAATAAGGGGAGAAGGGGGTGTTTCCCCTCTATTTCCCTAAATCACCTAACTCTTTATGAAGTAAAAGGGTCATATCCACAGTGTTTATTTTACCATCTCTATTTAAATCCATATCTTTTAACTTGCTCTGAGGAATATTAGAAATATTCCCAGAAAAATAATTTGTTAGCAATATTAAATCTTCAAGATTCTTATTCTTATTAATATTTTCCACATTCACTTTGTTAAAACTCGATTTAACTGAACCTTGCTTGGTTTTCCTACTAAAAGAACTGAAAATATTTAAATAGAGTGGCAGTACTAAAATTATTACAATTAAAACCGAATAAAAAGCAAACCTAACAGCATGAAACATACTGTGTTTTTCTTCTTCTTTTAAAAACGCTTCTAACCTATTTTTAAAATCACTTCTATGTTCAACATAGTATAGGGATTCAACAGCTTTTTTGTAGAAATCATCTTTAATCTCAGGAATTTCTTCTAAATTATCAATACTCCCACTTAATCTCATTAATTCCCCAATTTCCTTCTTACAATATTTACATTTGGTATAAACCTTCTTAAACTTTTTCTCTTCCTCTTCTTTAAGATAACCCCCTATTAATTTTTGAATGTATCTCCTGTGATTCTTAAAATGAATATTTCTTAAAATCCTAAAAACCATTTTCTCCCTCCAGAATTTTCTTAAGGGCTTTTTTACCCCTCTTTAACCATGATTTCACAGTATTTACACTGACATCTTCCATCTCTGCAATTTGAGAAACTGTATATCCATCAATAATATGTAATTCAATTGCTTTTCTATAATTTTTATTTAATTTAGAAAGTGACTGCTCAATTTTTTTTACCATAAATTTTTTATATATCTTTTCTTCCTCATAGGTAGCAAAATTTTTATTGTCAACGATATGTTCTATATCCACCTTTTTATCAGATTGCTTTAACTTTTCCCTCTCTTTCCTTATGGCTTCAAGAATATAAAAATAACACCAACTGGTTATTTTAGCCTCACCTCTATATTTGGACAAATTTGAATATATCAAGTAAATAGCCTCCATTACACTTTCTCTAAAATGTTCCCTATGCTCTGGCAAAAATGCCTTTGCACACATTCCTTCTATATAAGGTTTTAATTTACCAAAAAAGAGTGCATCCCAGGATTTTTTATCCCCTTCAATTACTCTTTGAACCAGCTCATAGTCCTTTTCAAATTTTTTACCCATTAAAGTTCCATTTCAATTCTAAAAATAACGCCATTTTCTTCATCATTTCTAAAAAGATATAAATTAAATCCATGGTCCTCTGCTATTTTTTTAGCTATTGTAAGACCTATTCCCATGCCACTCCTCTTTGTGGAAAAATTGGGCATAAAAATATCTCTAACAATATCTTCAGGAATTAAAGGTCCATTATTCCCAATATCCAGAAACACTTTACTTCCATTCTTTTGTAACTTTATAAATATTTTTCCTCCCCTGCCATCAGACCTAATAGAATCAATGCCATTGTCTATCAAATTTGAAATCATCCTATCAAAAAGCACCTTATCAATAGAAAAATCTAAAACATCATCTGAAATAAAAGAAAAAGATATATCACTGTTTTGCTTCCTATAGGTATTTAATCTCCTTTCTATTAGTTTACTCAAGTTAACTTTAACCCTTTTGGGATTGGGAAGCTTTGCAAATTTTGAAAATTCATCTATCATATATT
>JALULU010000422.1 GCA_027040585.1 Acidobacteriota bacterium
TCTCTATTTAGTACTACTTTATAGAATCTATATACATATCCTTTTATACCTTTATATGGATTTAATTGATCTACACCATCTATTGACTCTACACCGAATTGTTTAGATAGGTTATTAAACTCTTGTGCGTTTAGGAATCCTGCTATTATTTCATCTCTACTGCTTCCTTCTTTTAATTTATTCATCCAGAATGTTTTTCCTGCACTATCTGCCTCTCTATTAAAGAATGTTTTATATAGGGTATTTACAAACTCTTCATTATTCAAGTGTTTATCTTTAAACTCTTTAGATTTCAAAAATCCTAGAGCAAGTTTAGCTGCTGAGTGTTGTTTTATTACATTTATCCAGTAACTCATTCCGCTTGGGTCAAATGTTCTTTCTAGTACATTAGTATAGAATCTAGCTACGAATTGTTGTAGTTTCTCTTGGTTACTTACTTTTATTGTAAATACTCTTGTTATTGTTTTTTTATTATTTAGGGTAGCTTTTATTTTTATTCTTGATTTCCCTATTTGTCCATCTAAGAGTTCTATATTTAATTGATATTTATTATCTGTTGTTTTATCTACAGTTGCTACTAGTAAATCTTCATTTGTTACATTTACATCAAACTCTATATTTTGGTTAGTTAAGTTTGTTGTTATATTTAAATCTATTGGCTCTATATTATCATTTACATTTGCGTAAATGTTATTTATGTGGGCGAAGGTGAAGGTTTGTTGTGGGTGTTCCCATTTTGTTGGGTCTTTTGGATAGGCATCTTCGCTATCTATTACACCGTCATTATCATCATCATTATCTGCATTATCACCTATACCATCACCATCTGTATCAACAGATTCATTTATATCGTACGGGAATGCATCTTGAGCATTTTTAACACCATCTCCATCTATATCATCATCTATATTATCTGGAATGCCATCACCATCAGTATCTTTTGCCTTTTCTTTAGCTTCAACTGTTACCTTAAACTCTTTAGTTGCAGAAGTATGTTCTTTACTCAAATGAGCTGTTAGAGTAACTACTTGTTCACTCTCTTGTTGTGTAACTTTTCCAGTAGTTGAAATAACAGATGGGTTACTACTACTCCAGCTAATACTTACACCAAACAGTTCTGTTGGCAAATAAATATCACTATTAACGTAAGTAGGTATATCAAGTTCATCTTTTGCTTTATCTAAATCCTTACTATTATTTAAAGATTTATCAACTATAATTCCCAAAGATGCCCCATTAGCATATAT
>JALULU010000423.1 GCA_027040585.1 Acidobacteriota bacterium
AATCTCTTTTTTATTAATTTCAAATACGGACTTTCCAATGTTTCCAGCAACTATGCTTTCAACACCACAATTATTTAATATATGAGAAAGCAAAGTAACTGTTGTAGATTTTCCATTTGAGCCTGTAACACCAATTAAATCTTTTCCATAAAACCAGTAAAATAGCTGAATATCATTAGTTAAAATTGTTCCTTTCTTTTTTGCTAAGTCAAACATTTTAAGATCTGGCCTTATTCCTGGACTTAATATCACAATATCAATGCCCTTCAGCAATTCTTCATTTTGCTCACCAATTTTATAATCAAAACTACTTCCTATTTCATTTGCTAATTTTTTCAGTTCTTCAGCCCTTTCCCTGATTAACTTACTATCTGATATATCACTTATAAGGACATCCACTCCCTTTTCTATCAAAAATTTAGCAGAGTAAAATCCACTTATACCGAGTCCCATAATGAGATATTTGTAATTTAGTAATTCTTCCCTATTCACCGTAGACCTCTAATATTTTCTCAACTATTTTATCCAGGGTAACACCCCTTGAACCCTTTACAACAACAAGGGTATTTTCATTTATACTTTTTAGAACATCATCCTCCGAATCCCTGTAACTCTCAAAAAATTCTCCCCTTTCATTTCCAACCTCTTCAAACATATATCTACTGTCTCCAGAGATAAAAAACGCTCTTTTAAAATTTTTATCCTTCAAATATCTACCAATCTCACGATGTTTTACTTCAGATAATTCACCTAATTCTTTCATCTCTCCAAGAACAAGGACAACTTCTCTATCTCTTGAAATCTCAAATACAGTTTCAAGCAAATTTATAAGTGCCTCTGGATTAGAATTGTAAGTATCGTCAATCAAAAATGACCCATTTTTGAGTTTTATGATTTCACATCTATGGGAAAAGGGTTTAAAATTTGAAATAGATTCTTTTATATCTTCAGGGTTTATACCAAATTCAAGTCCAATTATGAACGCAAAGGCAATATTATATGAAAAAGCTTTTGAAAGAAATTGTGAATTAATATGAAATTCATCTTTTTTAAATTTAAGGTCAAATTCCAATCCATTCAAACTCAATTTTAAATTTTTAATCAAATAGTCATTATAATTGCTAAATCCCACACTACTTTTATTTATACAAAACTTTTTTGCAAATTCGCTTAAGATTACATCATCCCCATTATAAAAAAAGTATCCACCATCTTTTAAATTCTCAATTAGTTCAAACTTTGC
>JALULU010000424.1 GCA_027040585.1 Acidobacteriota bacterium
TAATTCTTCACCAGATGGTGGATCTACAATGTTTGGGCCCTTATAAAGTTCTATTTTTTCACCTTCAAAGGCTGGTGGAATTATCCTTGAATCATCAATTACAAAATTTTCTGGAATGTCAACTTTAAGGTGACTTAATCCAAACAACTTTTCAAGATCTCTTGGATCTGTTATTTTACCTGTGAGTGCACATGCTGCAGCTGTTTCAGGGCTAACTAAATAAATTTTTGCAGTCTTAGTTCCACTTCTTCCAAAAAAGTTTCTATTGTTTGTTCTTATGGAAATGGCGTTATTTCTTGGCGCCTGACCTGCTCCTATACAGAATCCACAACAGGGCTCAAAATATCTGGCACCAGCAGAGATAATTTTTGAAAGGTCACCTTCATCTGCAAGCATTCTTGCCACCTGTTTTGAACCAGAGATATATACAAAGTCTATGTTAGGATTTACTACTTTGCCATCTAAAATACTTGCCACAATTTTTCCATCCTTGTAAGATGAATTTGTACAACTACCAACGCATACCTGATCGATTTCAAGTCCTTCAATATCTCTAATTCTTACAACATTATCTGGAGAATGTGGTTGTGCAACCATTGGTTCCAGTTCACTTAAATTGATTTCAATTACCCTGTCAAATTTTGCATCCTCATCAGCTTCTAAAGGAATCCAATCTCTTTCTCTTGCTTGTGCTTTTAGAAATTTTCTTGTTGTCTCATCAGATGGAAAAACACTTGTGGTAACACCTAATTCTGCTCCCATGTTTGTGATGGTGGATCTTTCTGGAACAGATAGTGTTTTTACACCATCTCCAAAGTACTCTGCTATCCAGCCTACGTTTCCTTTAGTTGTGAGAATTTGTAAAACTTTAAGGATAACATCCTTTGCTGTTACCCAGTCACTTAGTTTTCCAGTTAGTTTTATTCCTAAAATTTTTGGCCTTGGAAGATAAAAAGGTATTCCGGCCATTGCTGCCGCAACGTCAAGGCCACCTGCTCCTATTGCTATCATACCTATTCCACCACCTGTGGGTGTGTGTGAATCTGATCCCAAAAGTGTTTTACCGGGTTTACCAAATCTTTCTAAATGAACCTGGTGGCAAATTCCATTTCCCGGTTTTGAAAGATATAAACCATATTTTTGTGCAAAAGTTTGTAGATATTTGTGGTCATCGGCATCTTCAAATCCCATTTGAATTGTTTTGTGGTCAATATAACTAACAGATACTTCTGTTTTTACCCTGTCTACTCCCATCTGCTCAAATTGTAAATCAGCCATTGTGCCTGTGGCATCCTGAGTTAATGTGTGGTCTATTTTTATTCCTATTTCATCTCCACTAAACAGGTCGCCATCAACTAAATGTTTTTTTAATATTTTTTGTGCAACTGTAAAACCCATTTTTTCCTCCTTTTTTGATTTTTAATAAAGTGGATTATACATTATTTAAGAAAATTTTTTTAAATTTTTTAAGAAGTTTTTCAAACAGATTTAATAAATAAATGAATGAAAAAAATTTTGAAGTTAATCTATAATTGAATTTAAACATTAATGAAAATTTTTCGTAATAATATTATCTAAGACTAAAATTTTGGAGGGCCTTTTATGGTGAGAAAACTCTTTTTAATTACTTTTTTTTCTATTTTTTTGTTTTATATGGTTTTTGGTTGTACATCAATTGTTGTTACAAAATCTGCTACAATTGATGGTTCTGTAATCAATTCATATAATTGTGATGGGGAATATTTACACCATTTTGGTATAATACCAGCTGCTGACCATAAGGATGGGGAAACTGTTGAGATAAAATCCTTTGATGGTACAGTAACTAAAATTCCTCAAGTTAAACACACCTATAAAGTAGTAGACTTGATGAATGAAAATCAGGTGGCAATTTCAGAAACAACCTTTGAAGGGAGGAAAGAGCTTGTAAATCCTGATGGGCTCTTTTACTATTGGACTCTGATGAGACTTGCGTTGGAGCGTTCTAAAACTGCAAGGGAGGCCATAAAAGTCATAACATCTCTTGCCAATAAATATGGTTATAAAAGTTCTGGTGAGACATTTTCAATAACAGATAAAAATGAAGCCTGGATTCTTGAAGTTATAGGTAAGGGGAAGGGGGAAAAAGGAATTATCTGGGTGGCGGTAAAAGTACCTGAAGGTGAGATGGTTGTCCATTCAAATAGTGCTATTATAGGATCTTTTCCAATGAATAATCCAGATGTAGCTATGTACAGTCCTGATGTAGTAGATTTTGCGATAAAAAAAGGGTATTACAACCCTAAAAGTAAAAAATCTTTCAGTTTTAGAGATGCTTATGACCCCTGTGATTTAGCAAAATTAAGATATACAGAATTAAGAAGATGGAGTGTTTATAGAAGAGTTGCCCCTTCAAAAAAATTTTCACCAGATTTTGCCCTTGGTAAAAGTAAAAATCCATATCCCTTTTCCATTAAACCGGATTATAAGCTTTCGGTTAAAAAAGTTATTTCTCTTTTAAGGGATCACTATGAAGGTACACCTTTTGATATGAATGTTGGACTATCTGCTGGTCCGTTTTCCTGTCCATATAGATGGCGTCCAATTAGTTGGGTTGTGGATGGAAAAGAATATGTATGGCAAAGGCCCATTTCTACACAACAGACTTCATTTACATTTGTTTCACAGTCCAGGGCCGACTTGCCTGATCCAATTGGTGGGGTTTACTGGTTTGGATTTGATGACACTTATTTAACGTGTTATATTCCCATATATTGTTCAGTGAGTTATTTTCCAAAGGAATATCAGGTAGGTTCTCTTTCTTCTTTTTCCTATGATTCTGCATGGTGGGTATTTAATCTTGTTTCAAATCTTTGCTATGCAAGATATTCTGATAGAATTAAGGATGTTCAAAAATTACAGAGTCAACTTGAAGGAAATTTTTTCAAAATGCAGCCTTACATAGAAAAAACAGCCCTTATGATGTATAAGGATGGAAAGAAAAATCTTTTAAATACTTATCTTTCTGATTACAGTTATGAGTGTGGTAAAAAGGTATATGAAAAATGGGTGTGGTTATCAAAGTATCTCATAACAAAATATAACGATGGGTATGTTCAGGATGAAAATGGAAGACCACATGCAAAAGGATATTCACAACAATGGCTTAGAAAAGTAATTAAAGATGAAGGAAAGAGATTATTTTTAAAAAAGGAAGATAGTAAAAAATGAGAATGGGGAAATTTCCCCTTCTCATCATTTCTGGAATGGATATTTTACGTTAAGTTTTATTTTTGTTTTTGTTCCATTTCTCAATAAATCAAAGGAGAAATTTAAATCATTATATGTAAACATAGAGCTGAAAAATTTTTCGAATGATATAGTTTTTAGAGTATCCACACCATTTACACTTGTGATTAAGTCTCCAACTTCAATTCCAGATCTGTCAGATAGTGAATTTCTTATTACTTTATCCACATAGAAACCATTAGCCGTTCTAATTAAAAAGAGCCCGGAATAGTTAAATGGAAGTGGAGAGTTATAAATTTTACTTTTTTCAAAATAAACTTCATTTTTGATATAATCTACTGTTATGTTAAACTTATTTATAGCAGATATTCCCATTACCATTGTAACATTTTCAGGCAGATTATAAATAGAATTAAAATTATCAATGGTTGAACAAACTGGTGCAGAAAAGGTGTAATTTCCTATTTTAAAATCTGGGGCAATAATTCTTTTTATTGGTATTCCATAATCATTCCCCATTGTAAATGTATTCATAATTAACTGTTTTGGCATTATAAAATTATCTTTAAATCTAAATGTATCCAATGTGAAAGGATCTATTGAAAATAGAGAATCTCCATTTTCTGTACTATATTTTACAAACACCCTTCCCAAATTATTTTCAAAAGAAAATTTCTCTCCTTTTGTAGGTATCATATTTTTAGAAACATAAAGATAATTGTCATCGGTGCTTATTTTTATAATTGAACCTTGAAAAAAGTCTGCTCCCAATATGCCATGTATTGGATATTGAATATTGGTACACAATTGTGTTAAATCGGCTGTATGTAAAACAAAGTTGGTCCTTGAAATGTTTGTGATTGAGAATTTAGTTGCAATGGTAAATCCTAAAGACTTTATGGGGTAGTGGAAATTAAAGTTCATATTTCCTTTTTCAAATAGTCCAAGTTGTTTGGCCACATTTTTATCAATAATTGTATAGGGAGAATCTAAATCAAGTAAAAAAGTAAGTGGAACAGAATTGTTAATTATGCAATCTACTTTTATATATTTGAAAACTGTATCGTAGGGAATTGGTATTATCTTAATATCTTTGGGAAAATTTGGATGATTAACTGTTAAAACAAAATAGTTCATATCCAGTTTATTGTTCATTGTTATGTCTTGTATATTTATTTTAAAGGGGTTGGTGGATTTTGAATCTATTTCAGATGGTAAATATAAACTTCCAAATTTCCTGTAATTGGAGAAAATTAGGTTAAAAGTTTTATTGTGAATAGGATCTTCTAAAATTGCACCTTTTAAAAGGTATGTTTTTTCGTCGATTATTAATTCTACATTTGTTGAATCATCGAAAGATAAATTTACATGAAAATTACCATTTAATTCCTTTCCGCTTATTGTTTTATATTTACCTTTAAGATATTCAAACCCCAATGTGTGGAAATATGTATTACACAGAGAATCTATCTCAGGAGTATCGGTAAAAATATTATTTCCATCAAAGTAGTAATTTTTTTTTCTATTCTTGAGAAATGTTTCTTTAAAAATATTAAAAGATTTTTGGAAAAGAAATTTAGAGGAAAAGTCTGAAATAATTGTACAATTGCCAGTCATTCCATATTGTGTTATAGTACCACTTATAAAAATATTTTTTAAATTTGAGGGGTTTTCTCCATTTAAGAGTGTGTTAATATTTTTTTCTAAAATTCTTTGCGGGGTAATTGAAAATATTAGTGAAAAAAAGAACAGAAAGATAAAAGGTAAAAATACTTTCTTCTTCATATCACATTCCTCAATTGATTTAAAAAACAATTATACCACTATATGTAAATTTTTATCAAATTTTTAAAAAAAATTGACATAGAGAAAAAATTGAATATAATTCTACTTTGCCTGAAATCAGAGCAGGCTTAAGTCCCGTTAAGTAAATTTTTTTAAGGAGATGAAAAGTGGGTAAATTAAAGACAAAAAGATCAGCTGCCAAGAGGTTTAAACTGACTGGTAGTGGTAAAGTTTCAAGAAATAGAAATTATAAAAGCCACATTCTTACGAAAAAGAGCAGAAAGAGGAAAAGAAATTTAGCTAAAAAAGTTTTGGTTTCAAAAGCCGATTTGAAAAACGTTAAAGATATGCTTTTAGCATGAGATTTTAAAAGGAGATTAGTGAGATGCCAAGAGTTAAAAGAGGAAATAAAAAATTAAAAAGAAGGAAAAAAATTTTAAAGCTTTCTAAGGGCTACTATGGTGCCCGTCACAAATTATATAGAACGGCTAAAGAGGCTGTTGAAAGGGCTCTTGCTTATTCATATGTTGGAAGAAAGTTAAAAAAGAGAGACTTTAGAAGATTATGGATAATAAGAATTAATGCGGCGGCAAGAGAACATGGAATGAGTTATAGTAAGTTTATTGGTGGATTAAAGAGGGCAGGTGTTGAATTAAATAGAAAGGTGCTTGCCGATATAGCAGTTAGGGATCCAAAGGGCTTTGAAAAGTTAGTTAATATAGCAAAAGAATCTTAAAATTTTTTTCTTACTTTAATTTTACCGGTTGTGGCGGGTCTATCTACTTACTGCAACCGGTATTTTTTTATCAGGTGACAAATATGAGACCAGATTTTGAAGATATTTTAATTAATTTTAAAAAAGATGTTGAGGGGGTTAAAGATATAAAGTCTTTCAAAGAGTTGAGGGACAAATATCTTTCAAAAGAAAAAGGTATTATTCCCAATTTAATGAAAAAAATTAAGCAAATTCCAAGGGAAGAAAAACCTGAATATGGAAAGGATGTGAATTTACTGAAGGGGCAAATTACAAATTTTCTAAATGATTTAGAGAAAAAGATTGAATTAGTGGAATTAGAGAGGAAGTCTCAAAGTGAAAGAATAGATATATCCCTTCCCGGAATAGATTTCTTTGTTGGTTCGTTTCACCCTGTTAAAATAGTTGAAAAAGAAATATGTAATATTTTTGAAAGGATGGGATATTTTATAGCAGAAGGGCCAGAGGTTGAAAATGATTTTAATAATTTTGAAGCCTTAAATTTTCCTGATGATCATCCTGCAAGGGATGCTCAAGACACATTTTTTGTTAGTGAAGATAGATATTACCTTTTGAGAACTCATACCTCTCCTGTACAGATAAGGACTATGAAAAGATATGGGGCACCAATTAAAATAATAGCTCCGGGTAAAGTTTTCAGGAGGGATACTCCTGATCCAACACATTCTCCAATATTTCATCAGATTGAAGGTCTTGTTGTAGACAAGAATATAACAATGGCTGATCTCAAGGGTACACTTGAAAAATTTGCAAGGGAATGTTTCTCAGCAGACACAAAAATAAGATTAAGACCGAGTTTTTTTCCTTTTGTTGAGCCAGGGGCTGAAGTTGATATAAGTTGTATTTTTTGTAAAGGGAAAGGGTGTAGAATTTGTAAAAACAGTGGTTGGATTGAGATTTTAGGTGCAGGTATGGTGCACCCAGCTGTTTTTGAGAAGTGTGGTATAGATTCTGAAAAATATAGTGGATTTGCCTTTGGACTTGGTGTTGATAGAATTACAATTTTGAAATATGGTATACCAGATATAAGACTCTTTTTTGAAAATGATGTTAGATTTCTGGAACAGTTTTAAAAAGAGAAGGTATTATGAAAATTAGTTATAAATGGTTAAAAGAACTTGTAAATATTGAGGAAAAACCTGAATTACTTGCTGAAGACCTATCTATGGCAGGTCTTGCGGTAGATAATATAGAGCATCTTGGATATGATTCAATTTTGGTTTTGGATTTAACTGCTGACAGAGGGGATTGTCTTTCACATGTTGGTGTTGGCAGGGAGGTAGCTACTATTTATGGCGAAAAACTAAAAATTCCCGGTTATGGAAAACTTAATTCCAAAGAAAATGATCTTGATATTTCAATAGAAATAGAGGCAAAAGATCTGTGTTATAGGTATTCTGGCCTTGTGATGGAAGACGTAAAAGTTGGGCCATCTCCTTTGTGGTTAAAAGAAAGGCTTGAATCTCTCGGTGTAAGATCTATAAACAATGTTGTAGATATAACAAATTATTTACTTCTTGAAACAGGTCAGCCTTTACATGCCTTTGATTATGATAAGTTAAAGGGTCATAAAATAATTGTACGAAGAGCAAAGGACGAAGAGAAAATAGTTACACTTGATTCTGTCGAGAGGGTGTTAAATGAAAATGTGCTTGTAATTGCTGATGAGTCTCAACCGGTTGCTATAGCAGGAATTATGGGTGGTGAGGAGAGTGAAGTAAGTGATAATACACAGAGAATTCTCATAGAATGTGCTTATTTTAATCCTCTTAATATAAGGAAAAGTAGTAGATTTTTGGGGCTTTCAACTGAGGCCTCCTATCGTTTTGAAAGAGGAGTGGATATTGGAAATTTTATAAATATTGTTAAAAGGTGCGCCTGGTTAATTCAAGAAATATGCGGTGGAAGAGTTGCTGGAGAGATTTTAGATGTATATCCAGATAAATTAGAGAAAAAAATAGTAAAACTACCTCTTAAAAAGGTTAAATGGTTACTTGGTGTTGATATTTCAGCGGAGTTTATAAAGTCTATTCTGGATAGACTTGGATTTGAAATTAAAGATTTTAAGAATGAAGAGATGGAGATTTTAGTACCTTTTCACAGGCATGATATTTTTAGAGATGTTGATATAATTGGGGAAATTTCCAGAATTTATGGATATAATAAACTTCCATCTACAATCCCTGGAAATGAATCTGTACCTATCTATAGGTCTCTTTCAAAAGAGAAAGAAAATTTGAGAGAGTTTTTTAAAGGTTATGGCTTTAGAGAAATTTTAACAACAAATTTTGTTGATGAAAAATCTAACAAAGAGTTTTCATTTTTCTTTAAAGGTGAGAATATAAAACTTATTAATCCACTTGATGAGTATGAGCCATTTTTGAGGAAAAATTTAATTTCTCAAATGATAAAAACTTTGAAGACAAATGAAAACAATTACAACAAAAATGTGAAATTGTTTGAACTTGCAAATGTACATTTTAAAATTGGAAAGGAGTATATTGAAAAATCTCTTTTTTCAATTGGCTGTTATGGAAATATTTTTGGGGAAAACTGGATTTTTAAAGAGAGCCCTGTAGATTACTTTTATTTAAAAGGACTTATTGAGAAATTATTGATATATTTCAAATTAAATGAAATTTTCTTTGATGAGGCAAATGTTCCTTTTTTACAAAAAGGGAATTCAGCTTTTTTGAAGCGTAAAAATAAAGTTGTTGGATATTTCGGACGGTTAAACTTTGCTATTGAAAAAGAGATGAAATTTAAAAATCCAATTTTTATAGGTGAATTTCAGGTAGGGGAACTTTTTAGAAATTATCAAAGTGAAGAAAAATACAGGGAATTTTCAAGATTTCCTTCTATTGATAGGGATATTTCTTTTCTAATTGATAAAAATATTAGTTATGGAAAAATTGAATCCCTTATTAAGGGTATGAAAATTGACGAACTGACAGAAATCAGGTTGCTTGACGTGTATAGTGGTAAAGGAATTCCAGAGGATAAAGTAAGTTTCACCATCAGGGCTATATTCCAGAAGAGAGAAAGAACTTTAACAGATGAGGAAGCAGATAATCTGCGTGATAGGATTGTTTCATTGCTTGTTAAAAAGTTTAAAATAAATTTTAGGTGATTTATTAGATGGATTTTTTTAATAAACTTGAGGAACTTAAAAATTATCTTCTCAAAATTGAAGAAAATTTTGATAAAATAAAGTCTGAAAATGAATTTTTAAGAAAGGAGATAAAAAAATTATACAATGAGATAGAAAAATTAAATGAGGAGAATTTGAAATTGAGAAGTGAGGCTGATAGGAAGGATAAAGAAAGGGAAATTGTTAGGAGTAAAATTGAAAACGTCATTTTTAAGTTAGATAAGCTTAAGGAGTAATCATTGGCTAAAGTTACTTTTTTGGGGAAAGAAATAGATATTGAAGGAGCGGATGAAAATTATTTAAAGAAATTAGCAGAATACGTTGAAAGCGTTTATTATGAAGTTGAGAAGAAAAATGATGGTGAAATATATGATTCATTACTTCTTGTTGAAATAACTGCTTTAAGTATGGCTAATGATTATTTTAAACTTCTTGAAAAATATAAAAATTTGGAAAAAAAGTTAAATGAAAAATATCAAGAAATTGAAACAATTCTTAAAAGAATTGGTTAATTTTACCCTGCAATTTAGGCAAGGTTATTGTTATTTGAGCCTGCAATCAAATAACAGGGATCTAATGTTTCGGTGTTGTGTGCATGTCCTTAGATTTTTGGAAAGCCTAATGCACCGAATAGGAGCCCACCTGGAAAAAACCAGGCCAATGGAAAATAATCTTGCCTGATTGCAGGTTGTCTCTTTTATCCTTCCTATCGCCTTTTATATAAATTTCCAAAAGGAGAGTTGCTTATGTATTTACTAATTGGTAGTGATTTAATAATAGGAGGGATATTCCTTTTAATTGTTGGTTTAATTTTAATTTTTCTTTTTTACATAACAAAGAAAAAATATGTGGATAAAGCTTTAAATGAAGCTGAAAAAAAGAGAAAAGAAATTATTGAAAGTGCAGAGAAAGATGCAGACCAGATAAAAAAAGAAAAATTGTTAGAGGCAAAAGATGAAATTCTTACTTTAAGGAGAGAAACTGAGCAGGAACTAAAACAGAAAAGAAGGACCTTTGACGATATTGAAAGGAAGTTAGGTAAAAAAGAATCTGTTTTAATGAGGAAGGAAGAAGATCTTTTAAAAAAGGAAAGAGAGTTGGGTAATCTTCAGAGAGAACTTTCAAGAAAAGAGAGAGAGATTATTAGAAAGGAAAAGGAGATTGATGATATTATTAGTGAAGAGAGGAGAAAATTAGAAAAGATTTCTGGCCTTTCAACTCAGGAGGCGAAGGAACTTATAGTTGAATCGTTATTTGATGAAACCAGAAGGGAGGCAACAAATTCTATTAAACAGTTAGAAGAGGATGCAAGGTTAGAAGCAGAGAGAAAGGCAAGAGAAATTATAGCTGGGGCTATTCAGAAATGCGCTGCAGATTATGTTGTGGAAAGTACCGTTTCCACAGTTCAGCTTCCAAGTGATGAAATGAAGGGAAGAATAATTGGAAGAGAAGGTAGAAATATAAGGGCGCTTGAAACATCAACAGGTGTAGACCTTATTGTAGATGATACGCCTGAAATGGTGATACTTTCCAGTTTTGATCCTTATAGAAGGGAAATTGCTAAAGTAGTTCTTGAAAGGCTAATTGAGGATGGAAGAATACATCCTGCAAGGATAGAGGAAATGGTTGAAAAAGTGAAAACTGAAATGGAGCAAAAAATACTTGAAGAGGGTAAAAATGCTGCGTATGAATTGGGGGTTTATGACTTTCATATAGAAATCCTTAAACTTCTTGGAAAATTGAAATATAGAACAAGTTATGGACAAAATGTTCTTGAACATTCAAAGGAAGTTGCTTCAATTGCTTCTGCTATGGCTTCAGAACTTGGGGCGAATGTGAAGGTAGTGAAAAGGGCGGCACTTATACATGATATAGGAAAAGCTATAGATAGAGAAGTTGAAGGGACCCATACTCAACTTGGTATTGAGATAGCTAAAAAATATGGTGAGTCTCCTGAAATTATTCACTGCATAGAAGCGCACCATTTTGATGTTGATTTTGAAACAATTGAGGCTATGATAGTTCAGGCTGCAGATGCTATATCTGCTGCAAGACCCGGGGCAAGAAGAGAGATTTTGGAGTCTTATTTGAAGAGACTTGAAGAACTTGAAAAAATTGCTTGTGGCTTTGATGGTATCACAAAGGCATATGCACTTCAGGCGGGTAGGGAGATTAGAATAATGGTTGAGAGCGAAAAAATTAGTGATGAACAGGCTTTCTGGCTTGCAAAAGATATAAGCAAAAAAATAGAAAGTGAACTTCAGTATCCCGGTCAAATTAAGGTTATGGTTATCAGAGAAAGAAGATTTGTTGAATATGCTAAATAGGGGTTTATTTTGAATATTTTGTTTTTAGGGGATATTATAGGTAAACAGGGAAGGAAGGTTGTTAAAAACCTCCTTTCCCGTGTGAAAAGTGATTATAACGTGGAATTTGTTGTAGCAAATGGAGAAAACGGTGCAGGGGGCTTTGGATTGACTTGCGATACAGCACAGGAATTATTTAATTGTGGTGTAGATGTCATAACATCAGGTAATCACATATGGGATAAAAAGGATATTTACAATGAGCTTGAAGAAAATTTAAGAATTTTAAGACCTCTAAATTATCCTGAAGGCATACCTGGAAAGGGTTATACTATCTTAAGGACTGAGACAGGTAAAAGTATATGTGTTATAAATTTACAGGGAAGGATTTTCATGCCACCAATTGATTGTCCATTTAAGGCGGTTGAAAATGCTCTTGAAAAAATTGATGGAAAGGGTGTAAAAGCAATACTTGTGGATTTTCATGCAGAGGCAACTTCTGAAAAAATGGCAATGGGGAAATTTTTAGATGGTAGGGTAAGTGCTGTTTTGGGAACACATACACATGTTCAAACCGCTGATGAAAAAATTTTACCTGAAGGTACAGGTTATATAACAGATCTTGGAATGACAGGCCCTCACGATTCTGTGATAGGTATGGAATATGAGAAATCTCTTAAAAGAATTCTCTTTCAAATACCATTTAGATTAAATGTTGCACGGAAAGATTTAAGATTAAATGGAGTCTTTTTAAAAATAAACGAAGAAAGTGGGAAATGTGAGCTAATTAAAAGATTAAATATACCATATGAACCTTAAAAAGAGCGCTTTAATTTTTTTTCTGCTTTTATTTTTTTTAGTTCCAAAACTTGGATATTTAAATGAACCAATGATGGATTGGGATGAGGGCATATATGAAACAGCTGCTCTTTATATAAACAATGGTTATCTTCCATACAAGGATTTTTTTGACCATAAACCGCCTTTAATCTACTATTTTTTTGCTACATGTGATTTTGTGTATCATTCTTTTATTTCTTTTAGAATTGCTTATTTCATTATTTTTTTTCTTTCAGAACTTTTTCTATATCTTATTTTGAGATTTTTTTTGGATGAATTTCTCTCCCTTTTATCTGTTTTTCTTTTTTCAGTCTCAACTTCCTCATTTTGGGCATCAAGTCTTAATGGGGAACAGATTTTCCTTTTGCCAGTGTTAATTTCAATTTATTTCTTTTTACGTGGCAATATTAAAGGAAAAAGTTGGAGTTTCTTTGTGTCCGGTATATTTGCTGCACTTGTTTTTTTTATAAAGTATAATGGATTACTTATTTTATTTCCACTTCTTCTTTTAGAATTTAAAAAGGAAAAAATTTGGAAATTTTTATCTGGTTTTTTGATTGTTTCAATTTTCATTTTGGGCTTTATGCTTTCAAAATCTATTTTCTCTAATTTTATTTATGATACTATAATTTTTAATAAAAAATATATGGTTGCAATATCATATAAGATTTTCAAAGAGTTTGGTATCTATTCACTATGGAATGTTTTTAAAAGTTCATTTTTTGTAATTATCCCTGGGTTATTTATTTTCTTTATAAAGGATGACTCATTTTTTGTTAAATTAATTAAATGGTTGATCATTTTTTCACTTTTTTCTGCAATATTACCACTTAAGTTTTTAAAACATTATTTTTATCCCACTTTATGTTTTTTCTCCATAGCCACTGTGATTTTTTTTAAAAATGTCAATATCTTAAGATTTAAAAAACTATTTCTAACTATATTAATTGTTCTGTTTACGTTTATCAGTTTTCCTTCTTTAAAAAGATTTTCGGAATTTAGTTATGAAAAGATTAATAGATTTTATGTACCAATAGTTATTTCAAATTTTATAAAAGAAAACAGTTCAAAAAAGGATAGAATATTTTTGTGGCGAAGTCATTTTTTAAATACTTACTACTTATGTAATAGACTTCCATTTACAAAGTATTTTTTCTGGTGTATTTTTTTAAGGAAACCTCTACCTGAAGAGTTTGTTAGAGGTTTTAAAAATGACTTTGAGAAGTGTGCCCCTAAATATATTGTTGTAGGGAAAAGTAATATTTACAGCAACAGAAAATTTCTCTTCATAGAAAAAATTCTCCTTAAAAAGTACAGAAAAGTTTTTTCCTATAAAAGTGAAAGTGTTTATAAGCTTTTAGAAGATTAAAATCTCTTATTTGTTCTTCTACGATTGTTTTGAAAATTTCTTTTATAAGATCTTGAATTTTTCCTGTATTCTTCCTTTGGAATTTTAGGAAACTCATATGATGCAAGATCAATAACATCCCAAATTGCATGTTTTAAAACTATTATACTGACATCCACATCCAATTTTAACTCAAATTCGAAGTCTGTTTCCCATCCTACAATTCCCTCAAAAACTTCTCCTGTGTAAAGGGTAACCATTACCGGATTACCTTTTTTCACTACACTAAAATCAATTTCTTTTCTATCAGAAGGTTTATATGCGGGGACTTCTCTTAAATCTTTGACAAAGGGATCTATTGAAGAATATTTCCTTAAAAATCTGTAATCTTTATTTTTAGTAATGTAGGCTGTTTGTATCTTTTCAATATATTTTAATTTTCCTTTTGACTCAATCAAATTATTATATTTTCTAACCCTAACTATATGCCCCCTAATGCACCCCTTGTTGAAAAGTTTAAATGCAAGTAGTATCTTGTTTTTTCTTGCATTTAAAAGCCATGCTACCCCTTTATTATAAATTGGTTTTTCTAATGATTTAGCATATTCAAGTGTCCATTTATCTTTTAATACCATTTTGGCAGAGTACATCGCAATTTTATGTTCTCTTGCAAAATTTTTAATTTTCTCCTTTTCTATTTTTGCCATAGACACATCCTCTCTTGAAACTTTTTCAAAAAATCTTGATTCCTTTAACGTGGGGGAATTCACTTTTGATTTTTTCCTCAATGTTTAAAACTAAGAGTGGCATTGTTTGGCAGTTTACACATCTGCCCCTTATTTTTAAGAAAATATACCCATTTTCTTCTTTTATAAATTCTATGTCTCCCCCATCCATATTAACCCCTTTTCTGACGTTATCAAAAAGGGCTTTTATTTTTTCCAATTTTTTATCCATAATTTTATTCAGAATAGAATTTTACCCCTAACCTTAAGATTTTGTCAATCAAGATAATTAAAATTAACAAAGAGGGAGAATTTTATCTTCTCCCTTAATAACATTTATTATTGAATGTTCCCATTAACTTTATTTAATAAATATGCTATATCTATAGAATTTACTTCTCCATCGCCATTTATATCTCCACCATAGCCATTGGTGGGAAGTGATGAAATATTTCCATTTAAGTAATTCGCAAGTTCAATAACGTCGTCAATATTTACACTTCCATCACCATTTACATCACCTTCTATTCCCATCAATCCGAAGAAATTTAGAATTTCTTTCATTAAATTTGATTTTGTATTTTCTCCACTATCTTCAAGTCCACCAAATTCAAAACTTGAACCAATTGTATTATACCCATTTCCTTTATTTGATACCATGCAACCATATGCTGGGGATTGGTTTTGAAATACAAGTACAGCATTTGGTTGATTTGATGTATCTGGTGAAATGTGGTCTATATAAGAATTATCACCATTGTAAGTGAAGGTAAACCCTTCAGCAAGTGAACCATTTTGACCTAAAAGTGTGCCAAGATCTGATGCGCCGTCATCACTTGCACTTATTCCGAAGTATGGGTGAACTGATGTTTGGGTGTCATAATACCATGTATCTCCACCTTCCATATAAAGATTTCCACCACCATCTAAATATGCTTTTAGAGCATCACCTTCATCTGGTGTTAATGCATAGTTGTTACCATAAACGCCGAGACATACAAAAACAGCATCAAATTTACTAAGTTGGTCAAAATAGCTCTTATCTGTTTCATAAATACATTCTTTCCCGAGAGATTCTATCGCATCCCTAATAGCAGTTCCACTGTTATGATTTCCATCCCAATCATAGACAATTATGCCTCCTAAATTTGGGATTACTGAAAAGGTTATATCTTTTGAAAATTTGCTATCATTGCAGGTTATGGACAATGTAAAATTTACTTCATGACCTTTGGGAATATTACTTGAAAAAGTAACATTAAATGGTGTACTATTTGCTTCATAGTTACCCCTCGTTATATCAGGATAATTGGATGATGACTGGTTTATGGTGCAGTAGGAATCATTCGTACTTAGTGTAGCACTTACATTTGTTGCATCAATTCCAAAATTGTTTACAACCTGTACGTTTAAATTAAGAGTTTCACCGGGATCAGGATGATTATCTCCATTTCCATTTGCTGTTTCACTCCAGGAAGTACCCCAAAAGTCAAGATCTGGTTTTGTTGGGGGGGTATAAATTGCATATGCTGCACCATAGCCAACATTTGAGCATCCATATTCAATATACATATAGCCATTATCTCCCCAATCCGTGTCCCATGAATTTTTTAAAATCCAGCATCCATTTGTGCCCATAGAATCATCCCATCCAACAAGGAGTATGGCATGATTTGGAGAACTGTCTGTACTTGAGTTGAAAACACCACCGCTATAGGCCTGAAAATTACTATCTACATATACAGCTGCAGATACTGGACCATATTGATATATTGCCTGTTTTATATCATCCACAGATGGTACTGAACTACTACTGTCAACATAACTCCATCCACTAAGATATACAGGCCTTGGGCAATTGCGTTTACAGTCAGTGTCCTGTTCCTGATAGGGGTCACAGGATTCATAAACTGCTCCATAGTTTTGTATGTAATCAAGTGCGAACCATCCACCATTGCAGCCGTCATAAGCCGTATCACATGAAATGAGATTTTGTTCCGACAAATCCATTTCAATCCCATCATTAATTAAAACAGATGATTCCACACACCCTATAGTTGAAAAAGCCCAACATCCACCGCAACTTCCCTGATTTTTAACAGGTGTACATCCATTGTGTTCCCTCCAATCCCATCTTGATGGTAGAGTTTTTATCATTGATTTTGTGGCATATGGAGAGGGCTTTAGATTTTTAAATCTTTCTGGTGGAGTACAATTACATATATCTTTGATATTGTATTTCATTATATTGCTATATCCCACATTAAAGGTATATCCCTTTTCCTTTTTTTCCTGTCGTATTTTGTTTAAAATTCTGTTTATTTCTGATTTAGACCTTGTTTTAGGCTCTGATATCAGAAATGGTGTAGTCAATAAAACTATAAAAATTGCAAAAAGAAGTTTTTTTAAATTAACTCTCATTTTTCCTCCTTGGTCAAATCTCACTTTATATTTAATCCAATTATATAATAAATTCACAATCTTTATTATAAGAACATGTGTTTAATATCACATTTTTATCAAATTTTTAAAAGTTGAAAGATCCTTTTTGGTATCTATGCTTATTGAATCAAAATGGGTTTCAACTACTTTAATTTTGTATCCGCTTTCCAATATTCTAAGTTGTTCAAGTTCCTCCATTTGTTCTAAAAATGTGTGCTTTATATTTACAAAAATTTTTAAAAATTCTCTTCTATATACATAAAGGCCTATGTGCTTGTAGTAATTCTTAAGTAGTAGCTTGTTTTCCTTTGCCTGTATCTGAAAATCACACATATCTAAAACATTTTTTCTATAAAAGGGAATGGGAAGCCTTGAGAAATATAGTGCATTACCTCTAATATCCAGAACAACTTTAACAATGTTTATATCAAATAAATCTTCAAAATTTTTAATTTCTACACAAGAAGTGGAAACATTAACACTACTATCTTCAAGTAATCCTTTTATTGTACTATCTATTGTATCTGGAGAAATTGTAGGCTCATCTCCCTGAATATTTACTATTACATCAATTTTATAGCCTAATCTTACTTCAATAATATCTAAAGCTTCTGCAATTCTGTCACTTCCACTTTTATGGTTTTTGGAAGTTAATATTGGTTTACCGCCGAAAGATCTTACCTCATCAAATATTTCATTGCTATCTGTAGCGATGTAAATATCCTCTATTAATTTTGATTTTTTTGCCTGTAAAAATGTGTAATTTAATATACTTTTTCCATTTACTTTTTTTAGTAGTTTTTTGGGCAATCTTGTTGACTCAAGCCTTGCGGGAATAATTCCAACAATTTTTTCCATTTATTTGTCCTCTTTATCTTTTCCTTCTTCTTTTATTCCATTTTCCCCGGGATAGGGTATTCTTTTGTGACTGCTTGCAGATAGTGCTTTGGTTAAACTGTCAATAATTTTACTAAGTTCTCCTAAAGTCAGTCCGCTTTCATCAAATTGCTTTTCTTTCATTTTTCCTTCCACAATCTTTATTATCATTTGCCTGACATTCTCATCAGTCTTTTCCTTTAAAACCCTTGAGGCTGCTTCAACAGAATCTACAATCATCAAAATAGCTGCTTCTTTAGTTTGTGGCTTAGGCCCTGGATATTGAAAATAGTATTCTTTAACGTTTTTTGATTCTTTTTTTGCCTTTTCATAAAAATATGCTAAAAGAGAATTTCCATGGTGTTGAGATATCATATCGATTACTTTTCTGGGAAGTCCAAATTTTTCTCCCATTTTTATTCCTGCCAATATGTGCTCTTTAATGATTTTAGAGCTGGCATATGCAGAAATTAATTCATGAGGATTTTCATTTTCCTTTTGGTTTTCAACAAAAAAATTTGGTCTAACCATTTTCCCAATATCGTGATAATACGCTCCAACTCTTAATAGAAGTGTATCCACATCAAGGCCACTTGCTGCGATTTCTGCAAGATTTGCTACTTCTAAAGAGTGGTGGTATGTTCCTGGAGCTTTTATATACAGTTCTTTTAGTAATTCTGAATTTAAATCAGACAATTCCATAAGGCTGAATGGTGAAACGTATCCAAATATTTTTTCTATGAATTGAATTGAGATAAGTGTTAGAAAACTTGAGGCTATTCCACTTGTAAGTATGGGGAAAAATTCTTCGTTAAAAAATTTAAAATTAATGGGTTTTTGAAATAGAAGATTTATAGAAAAAACTAAAAATATTCCAATGATGCCAACAGTTCCACCCATCGTCAAAAGTTGTGCCCTTTTTTTTATTCTGTGGGGCCAGAATGATATTGGAAGTGTGGAAGAAAGTAGAATGAAAAATAGTAAAAAGTTTAATCCTGAAAATATTGCACATAGAATTGAGGATAAGAAAATAACGGATACCAACGGCTTTTTGTTAAGTAATAAAAATAGAACCATTCCAATAAAAGCAAGGGGTGTAAAAAATGGGGAAAATACCTCAGTTATATATGCAAATCTTGCAAAGGCAACAATTAAAATAATGAGGGTATATATAAGAAATAGATGTCTGTTCTCATCCTTTTCTTCATATTTAAAAATTTCTCTTAACCAAATTAAAAATAAAATAGATAGGATGAAAAAAAATATAAA
Source organism: Acidobacteriota bacterium (assembly GCA_027040585.1). Classification (GTDB taxonomy): domain Bacteria; phylum Acidobacteriota; class JAAYUB01; order JAAYUB01; family JAMOQF01; genus JAMOQF01. The sequence continues at coordinate 18,746 of JALULU010000424.1, forward strand.
GCCACCAGTAAGTTCAAAAAAAGATGGGTACTTTCTTGAATTTTCATAACTTTTTATTAAATTAAGACGTCTTTCATTTATTATCCAACCCTTTTTAATGAAAACTTCACCCTTTCTATAACTTAATCCATCGTATGAAAAATTGTAAGCTGCCCTTATTGAAATGGGATATTCTTTCCCTTTGACTGGCTTAGGATAGTATATAAATAAAGAGTTAAAAAAGAAAATGAAAAGTATTATTGTTGAAAAAAGAAAAGAAAGTATCCATTTAAAACCCGAAAGTGAAAAAAATTTTGTTCTATTGCTTTTTATTTTTTTTACTTCTTTTATAGCTGTTTCTTCAGAAAAAAATTCAAAAGAAGAAAAAATATCCTGTTTTTTCTCATCTTTTTTCTTTTTAAAAAAGAATTTAATTATGAGAATTATACCTAAAAAAATAAGTAGAAGAATAAAAAAAATAAAGATAGAATTTATATTATTTACAGAATAATTTATAAGTTGCATAAAAGAAATTTATGCAACTTATAAATTATTCTGTAAATAATATAAATTC